>NZ_JBKOTU010000001.1:0-300000 GCF_049737915.1 Streptococcus sp. CL6.35
ATGCCTTCTTTTTATATTTTTTACAATCTAGCAAATTCTTTGATTTCTTGTGCTGACATTGAAGAGTCGCAACGGACATTGATTTTTCCATCTGCAATGTGAACGAAGCCTGGTACGGTTGGAATTCCATAGCGTGAGCGGAATGCTTGCAACTCATTGAGTTGGCTTGGTTCTTCACTGTTGATGAAGTAGATGTGAGCTTTGGTTTCAGCTACGACACCTGCCAATGTACCTGCAAATTTACGGCAGTAAGGGCAAGTTTTGCGACCGATAAAGAAGGTTGCAGTTTCTTTTTTATCAAGAGCTTCTTGCGCACGCGCAACTGTAGTGACTTCAAGGTCTTTGATATTATCTAAAAATTGTTCCATGAGATTACCTCGCTTTCATTGATAAGTCTAGTATGCCATAAAGTTTCTAAAATTGCTTAGATTTGATACGAAAAAAAGATGAGATTGGTTGGTCTCATCTTTTATAGGGCTTTATTTTACAAAAGCATTGATTTCTGCTTCGATGTTAGCGATTTTAGCTTGTGATTCTTCGTTGGTTTCACCTACAACTGCAATGTAGAACTTGATTTTTGGTTCTGTACCTGAAGGGCGAACAGCAATCCATGAACCGTCAGCAAGTGTGTATTTCAAAACATCACTTGGAGGAGTTGTTAAGTTTGTAACGGTACCGTCAGCAGCAGTAGCAGTTTGAGCTTTGAAGTCTTCTACGACAGTGATAGCTGTTGCGTTCCATTCTTTTGGAGCATTGTTGCGGAATTTAGCCATGATCGCTTTGATTTGTTCAGCACCATCGACACCAGAAAGGGTAACAGAGATAGTTTTTTCTGCGTAGTAGCCGTACTCTTTGTAGATTTCTTCGATACCGTCAGCAAGTGTCAAACCACGTGAACGATAGTAGGCAGCAAGTTCAGCAACGACTAGAACAGCTTGGATAGCGTCTTTATCACGTACGAATGGTTTAATCAAGTAACCGAAGCTTTCTTCAAATCCCATCATGTAAGTGTGATTGTGTTTTTCTTCGAATTCTTGGATTTTTTCAGCGATGAATTTGAAACCAGTCAAGACGTTGAACATAGTTGCGCCGTAGCTTTCAGCAATCTTCGTTACCAAGTCAGTTGATACGATAGATTTGCAGAGTGCTGCATTTTCAGGCAGAGTTCCAGCATTTTTGTGGGCTTCCAAGATGTATTTAGCCATGATAGCACCGATTTGGTTACCTGAAAGGTTGAGGTAGCTACCATCTTTTTGAAGAACTTCAACACCAACACGGTCAGCATCAGGGTCAGTTGCCACAAGAACATCTGCACCAACTTGACGACCAAGTTCTTCAGCAAGAGCAAAGGCTGCTTGGCTTTCTGGGTTTGGAGATTTTACAGTTGAAAAGTCAGGGTCAGCAGTTGCTTGCGCTTCAACGACTTGAACAGAGTCAAATCCTGCTTGGGCAAGAGCACGACGAGCCAACATTTCACCAGTACCATGAAGTGGTGTGTAGACAATTTTCATGTCTTTACCGAATTCTTCAATCAAGGCTGGGTTGATGTTTACGTCCTTAACCTCTTTAAGGTATTCTACATCAACAGCTTCGCCGATAACTTCAATTAAGCCAGAAGCTTTTTCAGCTTCCACATCAGCAACTTCAACTGCAAATGGGTTTTCGATTGCACGGATATATGTAGTCAAAGCGTCTGCATCGTGTGGAGGCATTTGTCCACCGTCTTCACCGTAAACTTTGTAACCATTAAATGGAGCAGGATTGTGGCTAGCTGTGACCATGATACCTGCGAAACAGTTGAGGTGACGAACTGCAAATGATAGTTCTGGAGTTGGACGAAGGCTTTCAAATACATAAGATTTGATACCATGTTTAGCAAGAACTGCCGCAGATTCAAAGGCAAACTCAGGTGAGAAGTGACGGCTATCGTAGGCAATTGCCACACCACGTTCTTTTTCATTTCCACCTTTTGATTCAATCAAACGAGCCAATCCTTCAGTAGCTTGGCGAACAACGTAGATGTTGATGCGGTTTGTACCAGCACCAATCAGGCCACGCATACCTGCAGTACCAAATTCAAGATTTGTATAGAAGGCATCTTCCTTCGTTTTTTCATCCATATTTTCCAAATCTTGACGAAGGTAGTCAGGAAGCTCCGCAAAATCAACCCATTTCTGGTAATTTTCTTGGTAAGACATTGAAATTCTCCTTTTTGTAAATTGTTTTAACCGTTCACATTATAGCACTTTTTAGCGTTTTAGTAAAACGGTAGCATAATTTTCAGAAAAGTGGTGTCATATGCCGGTTTATCAAGTCTTGAATGGCTTAGGGAAACATGCTATACTACTTATATGATTATTTTACAAGCTAATAAAATTGAACGTTCTTTTGCAGGAGAGGTTCTTTTTGATAATATCAATCTACAGGTTGATGAACGTGATCGGATTGCCCTTGTTGGGAAAAATGGTGCAGGTAAGTCTACTCTTTTGAAGATTTTGGTTGGAGAAGAGGAGCCAACTAGTGGAGAAATCAATAAGAAAAAAGATATTTCTCTGTCTTACCTAGCTCAAGATAGCCGTTTTGAGTCTGAAAATACCATCTACGATGAGATGCTTCATGTCTTTGATGATTTGCGTCGGACGGAGAAACAACTTCGTCAGATGGAGCTAGAGATGGGAGAAAAGTCTGGTGCTGATTTGGATAAACTGATGTCAGATTACGACCGCTTATCTGAGAATTTTCGCCAAGCAGGTGGCTTTACCTATGAAGCTGATATACGAGCGATTTTAAATGGATTTAAGTTTGACGAGTCTATGTGGCAGATGAAAATTGCCGAGCTTTCGGGTGGTCAAAATACTCGTCTGGCGCTGGCCAAAATGCTCCTTGAAAAGCCCAATCTCTTGGTCTTGGACGAGCCAACCAACCACTTGGATATTGAAACCATTGCCTGGCTAGAGAATTACTTGGTAAACTATAGCGGCGCCCTTATTATTGTCAGCCACGACCGTTACTTCTTAGACAAGGTTGCGACAATTACGCTGGATTTGACCAAGCATTCCTTGGATCGTTATGTGGGCAATTACTCTCGTTTTGTTGAATTAAAGGAGCAAAAACTAGCTACTGAGGCAAAAAACTATGAAAAGCAACAAAAGGAAATCGCTGCTCTGGAAGACTTTGTCAATCGCAATCTAGTTCGAGCTTCAACGACTAAACGTGCCCAATCCCGTCGTAAACAACTAGAAAAAATGGAGCGTTTGGACAAGCCAGAAGCTGGTAAGAAATCAGCCAATATGACCTTCCAGTCTGAGAAAACGTCGGGCAATGTTGTCCTGACTGTTGAAAATGCAGCTATTGGCTATGATGGGGAAATATTGTCAGAGCCTATCAACTTAGACCTTCGTAAGATGAATGCTGTCGCTATTGTTGGACCAAACGGCATTGGAAAGTCAACCTTTATCAAGTCTATTGTGGACCAGATTCCTTTTATCAAGGGTGAGAAGCGCTTTGGCGCTAATGTTGAGGTTGGTTACTATGACCAAACCCAAAGCAAGCTGACACCAAGTAATACGGTGCTGGATGAACTCTGGAATGATTTTAAACTGACACCAGAAGTTGAAATCCGTAACCGTCTAGGTGCCTTCCTTTTCTCTGGTGATGATGTTAAAAAATCAGTCGGCATGCTGTCTGGTGGCGAGAAAGCTCGTTTGCTTTTGGCTAAACTGTCTATGGAAAACAACAACTTTTTGATTCTGGATGAGCCAACCAACCACTTGGATATTGATAGCAAGGAAGTGCTAGAAAATGCCTTGATTGACTTCGATGGAACTCTTCTATTCGTCAGCCACGACCGTTACTTTATCAATCGTGTGGCTACCCATGTTCTAGAATTGTCTGAGAATGGCTCGACTCTTTACTTGGGAGATTATGACTACTATGTTGAGAAGAAAGCAGAAGTAGAAATGATTCAAAGTGAGGAAGCTTCAACTAGCAATCAAGCAAAAGAAGCAAGCCCAGTTAATGACTATCAAGCTCAGAAAGAAAGTCAAAAAGAAGTTCGTAAACTCATGCGACAAATTGAAAGTCTAGAAGCTGAAATTGAAGAGCTAGAAAGTCAAAGTCAAGCGATTTCTGAACAAATGTTGGAAACAAACGATGCCGACAAACTGATGGAATTGCAGGCTGAGCTGGACAAAATCAGCCATCGTCAGGAAGAAGCTATGCTTGAGTGGGAAGAATTATCAGAGCAGGTGTAAAGATGGAACATCTTGGAAAAGTATTTCGTGAATTTCGGACAAGTGGAAATTATTCTTTAAAGGAGGCGGCAGGGGAGTCCTGTTCAACTTCTCAGTTATCTCGCTTTGAGCTTGGGGAGTCTGACCTAGCAGTCTCACGTTTCTTTGAGATTTTGGATAACATTCATGTAACAATCGAAAATTTCATGGATAAGGCTAGGGATTTCCATAATCATGAACATGTTGCCATGATGGGACAAATTGTACCCCTTTACTACTCAAATGATATTGCAGGTTTTCAAAAGCTTCAAAGTGAACAACTTGAAAAGGCTAAGAGTTCGACAAATCCACTCTATTTTGAGCTGAACTGGATTTTGCTACAAGGTCTGATTTGTCAAAGAAATTCGAGTTATGATATGAATCAGGATGATTTGGATAAGGTAGCAGATTATCTCTTCAAAACAGAAGAATGGACCATGTATGAGTTGATTCTTTTCGGGAACCTCTATAGTTTCTACGATGTGGACTATGTCACTCGAATTGGAAGAGAAGTTATGGAGAGGGAGGAATTTTACCTAGAGATTGGTCGCCATAAGAGATTAGTGTTGATTTTGGCCCTCAATTGTTACCAGCATTGTTTAGAGCATCTTTCTTTTGACAATGCAAGCTATTTTGAAGCTTGTACAGAGAAGATTGTTGGTAAAGGTATTAAGCTTTATGAGCGTAATATTTTCCATTACCTAAAAGGCTTTGCCTTATACCAAAAAGGACAGTGTACAGAAGGCTGTAAGCAGATGCAAGAGGCCATGCATATTTTTGACGTGCTAGGTCTTCCAGAGCAAGTAGCCTACTATCAGGAACACTACGAAAAATTTGTCAAAGATTAATTTTCCCAAATAAGGGAAAAATGAAAAAGCTCCTTTCGGTTTTGATACAATAGTTTCAAAATTTGAGAGGAGTTTTTATATGAATCGCTATGCAGTACAGTTGATTAGCCGTGGAGCTGTTAACAAGATAGGGAATATGCTCTATGATTATGGAAATAGTGTCTGGTTGGCTTCCATGGGGACTATCGGACAGACAGTTTTAGGAATGTATCAGATTTCTGAACTCGTCACATCCATTCTGATCAATCCCTTTGGTGGAGTTATTTCAGACCGATTTTCTCGTCGTAAGATTTTAATGGCGGCAGACCTTGTTTGTGGGATTCTTTGTCTGGCTATTTCGTTCATAAGGAATGATAGCTGGATGATTGGGGCTTTGATTTTTGCCAACATTGTTCAGGCGATTGCTTTTGCCTTTTCTAGACCTGCAAATAAGGCCATTATCACAGAATTGGTAGAGAAGGATGAACTGGTCCTCTACAATTCTCGTTTGGAGTTGGTCTTGCAGGTTGTCAGTGTGAGTTCTCCTGTACTCTCTTTTCTGGTTTTACAATTCGCAAGTCTCCATATGACGCTACTGCTAGACTCGCTGACTTTTTTCATTGCTTTTATTCTAGTGGCTTTCCTTCCAAAAGAGGAAGCAAAAGTTCAAGAGAAAAAGGCTTTTACTGGGAGAGATATTTTTGTAGATATCAAGGATGGGTTACACTATATCTGGCATCAGCAAGAAATTTTCTTCCTTTTGCTGGTAGCTTCCAGCGTTAATTTCTTTTTTGCGGCTTTTGAGTTTTTGCTTCCTTTTTCAAATAAACTATATGGAGTACAAGGTGCTTATGCGACTATCTTAACCATGGGTGCGATTGGCTCAATTATAGGAGCACTGATAGCAAATAAATTTAAATCAAGTATGAATACACTTTTGTTCTTATTGATTTTAACAGGAGTAGGAGTTTTCATGATGGGTTTGCCACTGCCCAATATTTTAACCTTTTCTGGAAACCTGATTTGTGAACTCTTTATGACGATTTTTAATATTCACTTCTTTACACAGGTACAGACCAAGATTGATGGAGAATATCTGGGTAGGGTATTGAGTACCATTTTTACACTGGCAATTCTCTTTATGCCGATTGCGAAAGGTTTGATGACCTTTCTTCCAAGTGTCCATCTTTATTCTTTCTTGATTATTGGACTTGGAGTTGTAGCCTTATCTTTCTTAGCTCTCGGATATGTTCGAACTCATTTTGAAAAAGAGACATAAGTTTGCTTGGACTTCAAAAATAATTCCAATCTAAGTGTTTTTTTCGCCCTTCTCGTTTGTGAGAAGGGCTTAATTTATGGTAAAATAGTTTTATGAATAAAAGAATGAATGAGTTGGTCGCCTTGCTCAATCGCTATGCGACTGAGTACTATACCAGCGATAATCCCTCGGTTTCAGACAGTGAGTATGATCGCCTTTACCGAGAGTTGGTCGAGTTAGAAACTGCCTATCCAGATCAAGTGCTAGCAGACAGTCCTACCCATCGTGTTGGTGGCAAGGTTTTAGATGGTTTTGAAAAATACAGTCATCAGTATCCTCTTTATAGTTTGCAGGATGCTTTTTCACGTGAGGAGCTTGAAGCTTTTGATGCGCGTGTTCGTAAGGAAGTGGCTCATCCGACCTATATTTGTGAGCTGAAAATCGATGGTTTGTCTATCTCGCTGACTTATGAAAAGGGGATTTTAGTTGTTGGTGCAACACGTGGAGACGGTTCTGTTGGGGAGAATATAACAGAAAATCTTAAGCGTGTTAAGGACATTCCTTTGACCTTGCCAGAAGAACTAGATATCACAGTTCGTGGGGAATGTTACATGCCACGCGCTTCTTTTGACCAGGTTAACCAAGCTCGCCAAGAAAATGGAGAGCCTGAATTTGCCAATCCTCGTAATGCGGCAGCAGGCACCCTGCGACAGTTGGATACAGCAGTAGTTGCCAAGCGCAATCTTGCGACTTTCCTCTATCAAGAAGCCAGCCCTTCAACTCGTGATAGTCAAGAAAAGGTTTTGAAGCACCTTGAACAACTAGGTTTTGTGGTCAATCCAAAGCGAATCTTGGCTGAAAATATAGATGAAATCTGGGATTTTATTCAAAAAGTAGGACAGGAACGGGAAAACCTGCCTTATGATATCGATGGAGTGGTAATCAAGGTAAACGACCTAGCAAGTCAAGAAGAACTTGGTTTTACCGTCAAGGCTCCAAAGTGGGCAGTGGCCTACAAGTTTCCTGCTGAGGAAAAAGAAGCTAAACTCTTATCAGTTGATTGGACAGTTGGCCGTACGGGTGTTGTAACCCCAACAGCCAATCTAACACCAGTACAACTAGCTGGTACAACTGTTAGCCGTGCGACCCTACACAATGTGGATTATATTGCTGAAAAAGATATCCGCAAAGACGACACGGTTATCGTCTATAAGGCTGGGGACATCATTCCTGCTGTTTTACGTGTAGTAGAGTCCAAACGGGTTTCTGAAGAAAAACTAGATATCCCTACAAACTGCCCAAGTTGTAACTCTGACTTGTTGCACTTTGAAGATGAAGTGGCTCTCCGTTGTATCAATCCGCGTTGCCCTGCTCAAATCATGGAAGGCTTGATTCACTTTGCTTCTCGTGATGCTATGAATATTACAGGCCTTGGTCCTTCTATTGTTGAGAAACTCTTTGCTGCCAATTTAGTAAAGGATGTGGCGGATATTTACCGTTTGAAAGAAGAAGATTTCCTCCTTTTAGAGGGGGTTAAGGAAAAGTCTGCTGCTAAACTGTATCAGGCCATCCAAGCATCTAAGGAAAATTCTGCTGAAAAGCTCTTGTTTGGTTTGGGCATTCGTCATGTCGGAAGCAAGGCCAGTCAGCTGTTACTTCAACATTTCCACTCGATTGAAAATCTGGCTCAGGCAGATTCAGATGAAGTGGCTAGTATTGAAAGTCTGGGTAGTGTGATTGCCAAGAGTCTTCAGACATATTTTGCGACAGAAGGCTCTGAAATTCTCCTCAAAGAATTGAAAGAAGCTGGGGTCAATCTGGACTATAAAGGACAGACGGTAGTGTCAGATGCGGCCTTGTCAGGTTTGACCGTTGTATTGACTGGAAAATTGGAACGGCTCAAGCGCTCAGAAGCTAAAAATAAACTCGAAAGTTTGGGTGCTAAAGTGACTGGCAGTGTTTCTAAAAAGACCGACCTCGTCGTGGCAGGTGCAGATGCTGGAAGTAAACTTCAAAAAGCACAAGAACTTGGTATTGAAGTTCGAGATGAAGCTTGGCTCGAAAGTTTGTAAAGAATAGTAGAAGGCTAGATGTTAGATAGTCTGAAACTGTCTATCCTGAAGTGTTTTGACATGAATTGAGTCTATCTTGAGTCAGAAATTAAATTGCTGAATCTATCAGCACCACATAAAAAATTAAATTAAAATTAGAAATTAGGAAAAGAAATGTTAAATTACCCTGTAGTCATCCATTTTCATCGAAAAAACGGGGATTATGCAGCCTGTTCATTTAGTAGAAAACAGGCGGACAATGTTGAAAAATTGTATTATGAAAATAACTTTTTTGGAGCAAAGTTCTCCTTCACAGTTACAAGTCAAGAAAAGTTAGAAAACCTGAAGTTTTCTGTCGAGATTGATGGGACAGTTAAGGAATATTCCGTGCGTTATAACTACTATCCGCTTCTGACAGAAGTTTGGATTTTAGAGGGCGACGAGACTGTTTATTATTCTGAAAACCCAGCCATTGCTAGTCCTTACTACAAAGATCAAAATCCATTTGCTTTTGATAGAGCAATACATAGCGCTAGTTTTGATCACCACTGGGGCTACCAAGGAGAACTAGGTTACAGTCTTTCAGATTATCAGACTAGCTTTAAACTTTGGGCTCCTACGGCTACTGCTGTACAGGTGGTTGTCTACGAAAATACCAGCAACGACGCTCCGATTTGGAAAACCTTTAATCTAGAGCGTGGTAATAGCTATTCATACAGTCATAAGTACAATACCATTGGTGTTTGGAGTCTAGACTTAGATGAAAATCTTGCTGGCAAGGCTTATCAGTATCAGATTGACTTTCCTCACCACCAGACTGTGACGAGAGATCCTTACACGATTGCCACAAGTCCTGACGGCAAACGTTCCGTAATTCTTTCTCATCAAGACAGACAAGTAGAAGGATTTGTGGTCAAACATGGAACAGAAGCGCCTTGGCGTTTGGAAAATCCATGTAAAGCAGTTATCTGTGAAATGCATATCCGAGATTTAACCAAATCTCCGACCTCTGGAGTTGCAGAGCATCTCCGTGGAACCTTCCTTGGTGCTGCCCAGACTGGAACTGTAAACCAATTCGGACAAGCAACCGCCTTTGACTATATCAAAGAACTTGGCTGCAACTATGTTCAACTCCAGCCTATCTTTGATCGCCATAAGGAATACGATGAGGATGGAAATGTAACCTATAACTGGGGTTATGACCCTCAAAACTACAATGCACCAGAACCAAGTTTTTCTAGTAATCCAGATGATCCAGGGCAGGTCATTCGTGATTTGAAGACCATGGTTCAAGCCTATCACGATGCGGGGATTGGTGTCATTATGGACGTGGTTTATAATCACACCTTTTCAACGGTTGATGCACCTTTCCAAACAACTGTCCCTGATTACTACTATCGTATGAATCCAGACGGTACCTTCCAGAATGGAACAGGTGTTGGAAATGAAACAGCCAGTGAACACGAAATGTTCCGCAAGTACATGATTGATTCTCTTCTATACTGGGTACAGGAATACAATATTGACGGCTTCCGTTTTGACTTGATGGGTATTCATAATGTCAAAACCATGCAAGCGATTCGTTGGGCGCTAGATGAGGTTGATCCCCGTATTATCACTTATGGAGAAGGCTGGGATATGGGAACAGGTCTTGCAACTTATGATAAGGCCAAGAAGGATAATGCCTACCAAATGCCAAATATCGGATTCTTCAATGATAATCAGCGTGATGCGGTCAAAGGAGGAGAAGTTTATGGTGCAATCAAGTCAGGATTTGTAAGTGGTGCAGCCACTGAACCAATCATTGCCAAGGCCATTCTTGGTAGCCGAGAATTGGGTTCTTATCTCAGTCCAAACCAGGTTCTCAACTATGTTGAAGCCCATGACAATTACAATCTTCATGATTTGTTGGCGACTCTTCATCCTGATCAAAGTTCAGACCAGATTATGCGCAAGGTTGAGACGGCGACAGTAATGAACCTTCTCATGCAAGGAATGTCCTTTATGGAAATTGGCCAAGAATTTGGTCGAACCAAATTAATTCCGACGGGTGAACATGGACAACTCACTTCGGCAGACCGAGAACGTGCTATGAATAGTTACAACGCTCCTGACAGTGTTAACCAAATAAACTGGGATTTAATCAATGAAAGACAAGAAAGCATTGACTTTGTCCGTCAAATTATTCGACTGAAAACACAGACTAGCGCCTTTTCTTATCCTACATACGAAGAAGTTTACCGTCATGTCTTTGTTCACACAGCTGCAGAAAATAGCGGATGGATTGTTTACGAGATTCACGGGGGGCCAGAACATCTATTGGTAGTATTCAATGCCAAGGGAACTTCCTTATACTTTGAAAATGCAGGAAATCTAGAAATGCTTGTGACCAATAGTCGTTCGAAACAAGAAAATGTCATTGATGATACTAGTGTCGCAGTGCTAAAAGTACTCTCTTAAATGCATAAACTAAAAAGGGTTAGATTGTCTAATCCTTTTTATCATTTATAAGTTTTCAATGAAGATTAGAATCAAGTTTCAAATAGTTTGAAAAACCAAGCTTGTGAAAATAATCTCAAAAAAATTGCAAAAATGGTTGTAATTTTCTGAAAATTTGGTAAAATATATTTTAATCATTTTCAGGAGGACGAGAATTTGACAAGATATCAGAATTTAGTAAATGGAGAATGGAAATCATCTGAAAAAGAAATTACGATTTATTCACCAATCAATCAAGAAGAATTAGGAACAGTACCCGCTATGAGCCAAGCAGAAGTAGATGAGGCTATGAAAGCTGCGCGAGAAGCCCTCCCTGCATGGCGTGATTTATCAGCAGTTGAACGTGCGGCTTATTTGCACAAAACAGCAGCTATTTTAGAACGTGATAAGGAAGAAATCGGTACTATCCTTGCTAAAGAGGTAGCAAAAGGGATTAAAGCAGCTATTGGAGAAGTGGTGCGTACCGCAGACTTGATTCGATATGCTGCTGAGGAAGGTCTTCGTATCACTGGCCAAGCAATGGAAGGTGGCGGCTTTGAGGCAGTGAGTAAAAATAAACTGGCTGTTGTTCGTCGCGAGCCAGTTGGGGTTGTTTTAGCAATCGCACCATTTAACTATCCAGTTAACCTTTCTGGATCTAAAATTGCACCTGCCTTGATTGCAGGGAATGTGGTCATGTTTAAGCCACCAACTCAAGGTTCTATTTCTGGTCTCTTGCTGGCTAAAGCATTTGAAGAAGCAGGAATTCCAGCAGGTGTTTTCAACACCATTACGGGTCGTGGTTCAGAAATTGGGGATTATATCATTGAGCACAAAGAAGTCAACTTCATCAACTTTACAGGCTCAACTCCTATCGGAGAACGTATTGGTCGTTTAGCTGGTATGCGTCCTATCATGTTGGAGCTTGGTGGGAAAGATGCAGCCCTAGTACTAGAAGATGCAGATTTGGAACATGCTGCCAAGCAAATTGTTGCGGGTGCCTTTAGCTATTCAGGTCAACGTTGCACGGCCATTAAACGTGTCATTGTTCTCGAAAGTGTTGCAGATACATTAGCTACTTTGCTTCAAGCAGAGGTTGCTAAATTAACAGTTGGTGATCCATTTGACAATGCTGATATTACACCTGTTATTGACAATGCTTCAGCCGACTTCATCTGGGGCTTGATTGAGGATGCACAAGAAAAAGGGGCTCAGGCTCTTACACAAATCAAACGTGAGGGCAATCTTCTCTGGCCAGTGCTTTTTGACCAAGTTACAAAAGATATGAAAGTAGCATGGGAAGAGCCATTTGGCCCTGTTTTACCAATTATTAGTGTGGCTAATGTAGAAGAAGCAATTGTCTTTGCCAACGAATCTGAATTCGGCCTTCAATCCTCAGTCTTTACAAATGATTTCAAAAAGGCCTTTGAAATTGCTGAAAAACTTGAAGTGGGCACAGTTCATATTAATAATAAAACCCAACGTGGTCCAGATAATTTCCCCTTCCTTGGTGTCAAAGGTTCTGGTGCTGGTGTTCAAGGAATTAAATATAGCATTGAAGCGATGACAAATGTTAAATCCATTGTTTTTGATGTGAGATAAAATCAGGAGATTCGTTTCCTGATTTATTTTTTTACTTAAAATTATATTTTTGTTAGCTAAATAACGAACTTTGTGATAGTATTATTAAAAAACGATTCGTTTTCAAAGCTTTTCTGAAAATTTCTTGATTTACAAGTGAATACATCAGTGAATTTGTTGAAGACTTTCAAAAGATTTTTTTGCAAATTCCGTAATTTACTTGAATCTTCCCTAAAAAGGTAGTATAATAAATCTATAGAAAACGCTTACAGAAACAGGAGGGTGTATGGATAAGAATAATGCTTTAAAAACCTTTATGACAGGTGAAAATTTTCACCTCCAGCACTATCTGGGAGCTCATAGGGAAGAAAAAAATGGTGTGTATGGCTACACTTTTCGTGTATGGGCACCCAATGCTCAGGCTGTTCACTTAGTAGGGGATTTCACCAATTGGGTTGAAAATCAAATTCCGATGGAACGGAATGAATTTGGAGTCTGGGAAGTCTTTACCAGTCTTGCTCAAGAAGGCCAAATTTATAAGTACAATATCACACGTGCAAATGGTCATCAGCTGATGAAGATTGACCCTTTGGCTGTACGATATGAGGCACGACCTGGTACTGGGGCTATTTTAACAGATATTCCAAAAAAGAAATGGAAGGATGGCCTCTGGCTAGCCCGTAGAAAACGCTTGAGCTTTGAAGAGCGTCCTGTCAATATTTATGAGGCTCATGCTGGCTCTTGGAAGAGGAATCCTGATGGCAGTCCCTATAGTTTTGCTCAATTGAAAGATGAACTCATTCCTTACTTGGTTGAGATGAATTATACTCACATTGAATTTATGCCCCTGATGTCTCACCCTCTCGGTTTGAGTTGGGGTTACCAGCTTATGGGGTACTTTGCTTTAGAGCATGCCTATGGTCGTCCTGAAGAATTTCAAGATTTTGTTGAGGAATGTCACTTAAACAATATTGGCGTTATTGTAGACTGGGTACCTGGTCACTTTACTATCAATGATGATGCCTTGGCCTATTATGATGGAACACCGACTTTTGAATACCAAGACCATAATAAGGCTCATAACTATGGTTGGGGAGCTCTCAATTTTGACCTTGGAAAAAATGAAGTCCAGTCCTTCTTGATTTCTAGTATTAAGTTTTGGATTGATTTTTACCATTTAGATGGTATTCGTGTGGATGCAGTTAGCAACATGCTCTATCTTGATTATGATGATGCACCATGGACGCCTAACAAAGATGGTGGCAATCTCAACTATGAAGGTTATTATTTCCTTCAACGCTTGAATGATGTGATTAAACTAGTTCATCCAGACGTTATGATGATAGCTGAGGAAAGTTCATCAGCTACTCAGATTACTGACACTAAGGATTCAGATGGTCTAGGATTTGACTATAAATGGAATATGGGTTGGATGAATGATATCCTCCGATTCTACGAAGAAGATCCGATTTATCGTAAATACGACTTTAACCTAGTGACTTTCAGCTTTATGTATGTCTTCAAAGAGAATTATCTCCTACCATTCTCACACGATGAAGTGGTTCATGGCAAGAAGAGTATGATGCACAAGATGTGGGGAGATCGCTACAATCAATTCGCAGGCTTGCGTAATCTCTACACTTACCAAATTTGTCACCCTGGTAAGAAATTGCTCTTCATGGGTAGTGAATATGGGCAATTCCTAGAATGGAAATCTGAAGAACAGTTGGAATGGTCTAACCTAGAAGATCCAATGAATGCTAAGATGAAGTATTTCACTTCTCAGCTAAACCAGTTTTACAAAGATCACCGCTGTCTGTGGGAAATTGATACTAGCTATGATGGTATTGAAATCATCGATGCGGATAATCGAGACCAGAGTGTTCTTTCCTTCATCCGTAAGGGTAAGAAGGACGATATGTTAGTCTGTATCTTTAATATGGCACCTGTTGAACGAAAAGATTTTACAATTGGACTTCCTGTTGCAGGGATTTACGAAGAAGTCTGGAATACTGAGTTAGAAGAGTGGGGAGGCGTTTGGAAAGAACATAATCAAACTGTGCAAACGCAAGAAGGACTATGGAAAGATTATGAGCAGACCTTGACCTTTACCCTACCGGCTATGGGAGCAAGTGTTTGGAAAATCAAACGTCGCTTAAAACCTACTAAAACCGTCACAAGTAAAAACCAAAAAGGAGTAGAAAATGAAGAATGAAATGTTAGCTTTGATTCTTGCTGGTGGGCAAGGAACTCGTCTCGGTAAACTCACTCAAAGCATTGCAAAACCAGCTGTGCAATTTGGTGGGCGCTACCGTATCATTGACTTTGCTCTTTCAAACTGTGCCAACTCAGGCATCAACAATGTTGGAGTCATTACACAGTACCAACCACTTGCTCTCAACAACCATATCGGGAATGGTTCAAGCTGGGGACTAGATGGTATCAATTCTGGTGTCTCTATTCTTCAACCTTATTCTGCAAGTGAAGGAAATCGTTGGTTCGAAGGGACTAGTCACGCTATTTACCAAAATATCGATTATATCGACAGTGTCAATCCTGAGTATGTCTTGATTCTATCTGGGGACCACATCTACAAAATGGATTATGATGATATGCTCCAGTCTCACAAAGATAAGAATGCCAGCTTGACAGTAGCGGTTTTAGACGTCCCTCTTAAAGAAGCGAGCCGTTTTGGTATCATGAATACCGATGCCAACAATCGTATTGTTGAATTTGAAGAAAAACCAGCTCAACCTAAATCTACAAAAGCTTCTATGGGAATCTACATTTTTGATTGGCAACGCCTTCGTAATATGTTAGTCGCTGCTGAAAAGAGCAATGTAGATATGTCAGACTTTGGTAAAAATGTCATTCCAAATTACCTTGAGTCAGGTGAAAGTGTCTATGCTTATGAATTTAATGGTTACTGGAAAGATGTTGGTACTATTGAGTCACTTTGGGAAGCGAATATGGAGTACATTTCTCCAGAGAATGCCTTAGACAGCCGTAACCGTCAATGGAAGATTTACTCAAGAAACTTAATTTCACCACCAAACTTCCTTGGGGCAAATGCTCATGTGGAAGATTCCTTGGTTGTTGATGGCTGTTTTGTAGATGGAACTGTTAAACATTCTATCCTTTCAACAGGTGCGCAAGTTCGCGAAGGGGCAGAAGTAGTAGATTCAGTTATCATGAGTGGTGCAATTGTTGGTCAGGGAGCTAAAATCAAACGTGCCATTATTGGTGAAGGTGCAGTTATTTCTGACGGTGTCGAAATTGATGGAACAGAAGAAGTACAAGTTGTAGGATATAATGAAGTAGTGGGGGTAGCAACAGATGAAGATTGATAAATATTCTGCCATTTTAGGAAATACAGTTGGTTTTCATGATATGTCAACACTAACAGACCACCGTCCAGTAGCTAGTTTGCCATTTGGTGGGAAATATCGCTTGATTGACTTCCCGCTTTCAAGTCTTGCTAATGCAGGTGTCCGTAGTATCTTTGGTATTTTCCAACAAGATAATATCAGTTCTGTCTTTGACCATATCCGCTCAGGACGTGAGTGGGGCTTATCAACCCTTCTCAGTCACTATTATCTAGGTATTTACAATACCCGTGTGGAAAGTAGTACAGTTGGAAAAGAATACTACCAACAGCTTCTTACTTATTTGAAACGTTCCGGCTCAAACCAAACAGTGTCACTTAACTGTGATGTTTTGATTAATATTGATCTGAACCAAGTATTCCACCTACACAGTACAACAAAAGGTCCAATCACTGTAGTTTATAAAAAACTACCTAAAAAAGATATTTCAGAAGTAAACGCAATCTTAAAAGTGGATGAAACAGACCATGTTCGTTCTCATAAACTCTTTGATAGCAAGTTACCAGACCAAATCTATAACATGTCTACAGATATCTTTGTCGTTGATACACCTTGGTTGATTGAACGCTTAGAAGAAGAAGCTAAGAAAGAACATCCAGAGAAGTTGCGCTATGTTTTACGGGATTTGGCTGCAAAAGAAGGGGCTTTTGCCTACGAGTACACAGGTTATCTGGCAAATATCCACTCTGTAGAGTCTTATTATCAAGCTAACAAAGATATGCTTGAATCACAAAAATTCTACTCTCTCTTCTCACCAAACCAAAAGATTTATACAAAGGTCAAAAACGAAGAGCCAACTTATTATGCTAATACATCTAAAGTAAGCACTTCTCAGTTTGCGTCTGGTAGTATCATTGAAGGTCAAGTGGCTAATTCGGTTCTATCACGTAATATTCATGTCCATAAGGATAGCTTGGTTAAGGATAGTCTGCTCTTCCCTCGTGTTGTCATTGGAGAAGGGGCTCAGGTAGAATATGCTATCTTAGACAAGGGTGTTGAAGTTGAGCCTGGTGTTGTGATTCGAGGAACTGCAGAACATCCAGTTGTCGTTAAGAAAGGTAGCAAAGTAACAGAGGATATTCATTCATGAAAATTTTATTTGTAGCAGCAGAGGGTGCACCCTTTTCAAAAACAGGTGGTTTGGGAGACGTTATTGGCGCTCTTCCAAAATCACTGGTAAAAGCGGGACATGAAGTTGCAGTGATTTTACCCTACTATGACATGGTAGAGGCTAAATTTGGAAATCAAATTGAAGATGTTCTTCATTTTGAGGTGAGTGTTGGTTGGCGCAGACAGTACTGTGGGATTAAGAAAACCGTCTTAAACGGTGTAACCTTCTACTTTATTGACAACCAATATTATTTCTTCCGTGGTCATGTTTACGGTGATTTTGACAACGGAGAACGCTTTGCCTTTTTCCAACTTGCTGCCATTGAGGCTATGGAAAGGATTGACTTTATTCCTGACCTTCTCCATGTTCATGACTACCATACAGCTATGATTCCTTTCTTGTTAAAGGAAAAATACCGTTGGATTCAAGCCTATCAAGAAATAAAAACTGTTTTAACCATTCATAATTTAGAATTCCAAGGACAATTTTCAGAAGGAATGTTATGGGATTTGTTTGGAGTTGGCTTTGAGCGATACGCTGATGGCACCCTTCGCTGGAACAACTGTCTGAACTGGATGAAGGCTGGAATTCTTTACGCAGACCGTGTTTCAACTGTTTCGCCTAGCTATGCCCATGAAATTATGACTAGTCAATTTGGATGTAACTTGGATCAGATTCTTCGAATGGAATCTGGTAAAGTTTCTGGTATCGTGAATGGGATTGATGCTGACCTTTATAATCCTCAGACGGATGCCCTTTTAGACTATCATTTTAATCAGGAAGATTTGTCTGGAAAAGCTCAGAATAAGGCTAAATTACAAGAGAGAGTTGGCTTGCCAGTTAGATCTGACGTTCCTCTTGTGGGAATTGTTTCTCGTTTGACACGTCAAAAAGGTTTTGATGTGGTGGTGGAAAGTCTGTACCATATCTTGCAAAATGATGTTCAGATTGTTCTTTTGGGAACTGGAGATCCAGCCTTTGAAGGAGCTTTCTCATGGTTTGCTCAGATTTACCCAGACAAGCTATCAGCAAATATCACTTTTGATGTCAAACTTGCTCAAGAAATCTACGCTGCTTGCGACCTCTTCCTCATGCCGAGTCGTTTTGAACCATGTGGCTTGTCTCAAATGATGGCGATGCGTTATGGAACCTTGCCATTGGTCCATGAAGTTGGTGGCTTGCGAGATACCGTTCGCGCTTTCAATCCAATCGAGGGAAGCGGTACTGGCTTTAGCTTTGACAATCTATCTCCTTACTGGTTGAATTGGACTTTCCAAACAGCATTGGACTTGTATAGGAACCATCCTGACGTTTGGAGAAACTTACAAAAACAAGCTATGGAGTGTGATTTTTCATGGGATACAGCCTGCAAATCATACCTTGACTTATACCATAGTTTAGTTAACTAATAGATAAAATCGTATGATGACTTCATACGATTTTTGGGCTATTTAGAGAGGAGGAGTGATGTCTCAAGTAAAAGGATTGTGTGTTATGGATGTTGATGGAACCTTAATCCTAGAAGAAGTAATTGATCTTTTGGGTAGAGAGGCAGGTCGTGAGGAAGAAATTTCGCAGATTACAAGTCGGGCAATGAGAGGAGAGTTGAACTTTGAAAGTAGTTTAAGAAAAAGAGTTTCCTTCTTGGAAGGCCTTCCTGTCTCTGTATTTGATAAAGCTTTCGACTCTATTCATCTATCGCCAAATGCACAGATATTTATCTCTATTCTCCAAAAGAACGGAATCCTAGTTGGTCTGGTGTCTGGGGGCTTTACACCAATAGTTGCGAGATTAGCAAAATTCCTTAGTATTTCCTATTTCTCTGCCAACCAACTTGAAGATAAAGACGGCCATCTAACAGGAAAATTGATTGGAGAAATTATCAGTCCAGAGGTTAAAAAAGAGACTCTAGAACAATGGAGAGAGGAACTAAAACTTTCTAAAGAAAGAACAGTCGCAATCGGTGATGGAGCCAATGATTTATTGATGTTGAAGTCGGCGGGACTTGGAATCGCATTTTGTGCCAAAGAAGTACTCAAAAAAGAAATACCCAATCATGTTGACAAGAGGGATTTTTTAGAAGTACTTCCTTTGATTGACTGTTTAGAATGAGGGAAAATATGAAGATTGTAATTGCACCGGATTCGTTTAAGGAAAGCTTGACAGCTCAACAGGTAGCTGAAGCAATAAAAAGAGGCTTCCAACAATCGATAGCAGATGTAGAATGTCTCCTCTGCCCTGTTGGTGATGGGGGAGAAGGTACTGTTGATGCTATTCGACATTCTATTGACCTAGAAGAAAATTGGATCCAAGTGACAGGCCCTTTTGGACAAAAAGAAGCCATGCGCTATTTTCAAAAAGAACAACTGGCACTATTTGAAGTTGCTGATTTGGTTGGCCTTGGAAAGATTCCGCTAGAGAAACGAGATCCACTGAAAATCCAAACTTGTGGTATTGGAGAATTGATTCGCCACCTCATTAGTCAAGGGATTAAAGATATCTATATCGGCGTTGGTGGTACGGCCAGTAATGACGGAGGAATTGGAATCGCTGCTGGTTTAGGTTATCGATTTTATGATAGGGATGGAAATGTCTTACCGGCTTGCGGTCAATCCTTACTAAAATTAGCTTCTGTTTCAATAGAAAATCGCTATGAAATTCCAGAAGATGTTCAAATTCGTATTTTAGCAGATGTCGTGAGTCCCTTATGTGGTCATCAAGGTGCGACTTATACTTTTGGTAAGCAAAAAGGCCTACATCCTACTATGTTTGCAGTCGTAGATCAGGCAATCCAAGATTTTTATAAAAAAGTTTCACCTGCAACATTGCAAATTAAAGGAGCAGGAGCTGGTGGAGGCATTGCTGGCGGTTTGTGTGCCTTTGCTCAGGCAAATATCGTATCAGGAATTGATACCTGCTTGAACTTAATCAACTTTGATAAGAAAGTTTTACATGCTGACTTGGTTGTTGTAGGAGAAGGAAGGCTAGATCGTCAAAGCCTAGCAGGTAAAGCTCCGATAGGTGTTGCAAAAAGAACCCCTGTCGGAGTTCCTGTTATTGCTATTTGCGGTAGTCTTGCTGAGGATTTACCTTCCCTACCATTTGAAAATATTCAAGTTGCCTTTTCTATTTTGGAGAAAAGTGAACCTCTAGAAGATAGTTTGAAAAATGCCAGTCTCTATTTGGAGCACACGGCTGCCAATATCGGGCATTTATTAAATATGCGCATGATTTAGCCAAACCATTTCTTCCATAAGGATGTTTTGGCTGGTTCTTCCTTTTTAACTTCCCAAAGTTTTGCAAAAGCAAGTCGAAGGTTCTTTTCTTCTACTTGAACTGGTGCATTGCTATGGATAATCAGGCCAAAAGGAGAAGAAGTATGCTCTTCAGATACAATGGTAGCTTGACTATCAGTTTCTTTAGCTTCCTTTAAGTAGAAAACTTGCTTGTCAAATTCGATATTTGGAGAAATCTTTACAAATAGTGGCTCTGCTTTTTCCTGAAGGTTTTCTAAAATAGATAAAAAACCTTTTTCTAACTGAGGACTATTTGCTGTATCAATATCTGCATATCCAAGAACTCTTTCCTCAAAAGTACCAAGATAGCGTCTTTGCTCATCCGGATTTAATTTTGGCCCACCATGAGCTTTTTCAAGTAATTGTTTTGATAAATCTGTCATGAAAACAGTATATCATAAAAGTTAGAATAAAACAGACAAAAGAAAGCGATTACTTTATAAAGTTAAGGAAAATTTGCACAAAGATAACGTTTTTTCTTGAAAAAGGAGGGGTTTTAAGGTATTATAGAGGTGTAAAAAATTTAACTCATAAGGAGAGTAAAAAATGTCAATTATTACTGATGTTTACGCTCGCGAAGTCCTAGACTCACGCGGTAACCCAACACTTGAAGTAGAAGTTTACACTGAATCAGGTGCTTTCGGACGTGGTATGGTTCCATCAGGAGCTTCTACTGGTGAACACGAAGCAGTTGAACTTCGCGACGGTGACAAATCTCGTTACGGTGGTCTTGGTACACAAAAAGCTGTTGACAACGTAAATAACATCATTGCTGAAGCTATCATTGGCTACGATGTACGTGATCAACAAGCTATCGACCGTGCTATGATCGCTCTTGACGGTACTCCTAACAAAGGTAAATTGGGTGCAAACGCAATCCTTGGTGTGTCTATTGCTGTAGCTCGTGCTGCTGCTGACTACCTTGAAATCCCACTTTACAGCTACCTTGGTGGATTCAATACTAAAGTTCTTCCAACTCCAATGATGAACATCATCAACGGTGGTTCTCACTCTGACGCTCCAATCGCTTTCCAAGAATTCATGATCTTGCCAGTTGGTGCGCCAACATTTAAAGAAGCTCTTCGTTACGGTGCTGAAATCTTCCACGCTCTTAAGAAAATCCTTAAATCACGTGGTTTGGAAACTGCCGTAGGTGACGAAGGTGGATTCGCTCCTCGTTTCGAAGGAACTGAAGACGGTGTTGAAACTATCCTTGCTGCGATCGAAGCTGCTGGATATGTTCCAGGTAAAGACGTATTTATCGGATTTGACTGTGCTTCATCAGAATTCTACGATAAAGAACGTAAAGTTTACGACTATACTAAATTTGAAGGTGAAGGCGCTGCTGTTCGTACATCTGCAGAACAAATCGATTACCTTGAAGAATTGGTTAACAAATACCCAATCATCACTATCGAAGATGGTATGGATGAAAACGACTGGGATGGTTGGAAAGCTCTTACTGAACGTCTTGGTAAGAAAGTACAACTTGTTGGTGACGACTTCTTCGTAACAAACACTGACTACCTTGCACGTGGTATCCAAGAAGGTGCTGCTAACTCAATCCTTATCAAAGTTAACCAAATCGGTACTCTTACTGAAACTTTTGAAGCTATCGAAATGGCTAAAGAAGCTGGTTACACTGCCGTTGTATCACACCGTTCAGGTGAAACTGAAGATTCAACAATCGCTGACATCGCAGTTGCAACTAACGCAGGACAAATCAAGACTGGTTCACTTTCACGTACAGACCGTATCGCTAAATACAACCAATTGCTTCGCATCGAAGACCAACTTGGTGAAGTAGCAGAATATCGTGGATTGAAATCATTCTACAACCTTAAAAAATAAAATAGTTCAGTGAACTATTTTATCCCGAACCTTGAAATTCAAAAGTTCGGCCGTTGATTTAACAACGTTTCTAGCCCCTCGGATTTTTTCCGAAGGGCTATTTTTGTATTTAGGGGACAAAAAAGGGGCAAAACATTTCAAGACAGTTCATTTACCAAAAAATACGATTCTGCTAATATAATTGAAAATGATGGAAAAAAGGGTGGATTTATGATATACTTTAATGTAGGACCTTTTTAGAAATTTTGAAAGAGCATAAAAAATTTAGAATGAGAAAAATTGTTATCAATGGTGGATTGCCCTTGCAAGGTGAAATCACTATTAGCGGTGCTAAAAATAGCGTTGTGGCCTTAATTCCAGCTATTATTTTGGCTGATGATGTGGTGACTTTGGATTGTGTTCCAGATATTTCCGATGTTGCTAGTCTTGTCGAAATCATGGAGTTAATGGGTGCTACCGTTAAGCGTTATGACGATGTGTTAGAGATTGATCCACGAGGTGTTCAAAATATTCCAATGCCTTATGGGAAAATCAATAGTCTTCGTGCATCTTATTATTTTTATGGAAGTCTTTTAGGTCGCTTTGGTGAAGCTACAGTTGGTTTACCTGGAGGATGCGATTTGGGACCACGTCCTATTGACTTACACCTTAAGGCTTTTGAAGCAATGGGAGCTACTGTTAGCTACGAGGGAGATAACATGAAGTTATCTGCTAAATATGTGGGACTTCATGGTGCAAGTATTTACATGGATACGGTTAGTGTCGGTGCGACGATTAATACGATGATTGCTGCGGTTAAAGCAAATGGGCGTACTATTATTGAAAATGCAGCCCGTGAGCCTGAGATTATTGATGTTGCCACTCTCTTGAATAATATGGGTGCCCATATCCGTGGGGCAGGAACTAATATTATCACTATTGATGGTGTTGAAAGATTACACGGAACTCGCCACCAGGTGATTCCAGACCGTATTGAAGCAGGAACATATATTTCCTTAGCTGCTGCAGTCGGTAAGGGAATTCGTATCAACAATGTATTATACGAACACTTAGAAGGATTCATCGCTAAGTTGGAAGAGATGGGTGTGAGAATGACTGTATCTGAAGACAGTATTTTTGTCGAAGAACAGTCTAATTTGAAAGCAATCAATATTAAGACAGCTCCTTATCCTGGTTTTGCTACTGACTTGCAACAACCAATTACTCCTCTCTTGTTAACAGCAGAGGGGCGTGGTACCATTATTGATACCATTTATGAAAAACGAGTAAACCATGTTTTTGAACTAGCAAAGATGGACGCAGATATTACGACTACAAACGACCATATTTTATATACTGGTGGACGTGGTTTGCGTGGTGCAAATGTAAAAGCTACTGACCTTAGAGCTGGGGCCGCACTTGTCATTGCTGGTTTAATGGCTGAAGGCAAAACTGAAATTACAAATATTGAGTTCATCTTACGTGGTTATTCAGATATTATTGAAAAATTACGTAATCTAGGAGCAGATATTACACTTGTTGAAGAATAAACCGTAGGGGTGTTTATGAATATTTGGACCAAATTAGCAATGTTTTCTTTTTTTGAAACGGATCGCTTGTATTTGCGTCCTTTCTTTTTTAGTGATAGTCAAGACTTCCATGAGATAGCTTCAAATCCAGAAAATTTACAATTCATTTTTCCAAGTCAAGCTAGTTTGGAAGAAAGTCAATATGCATTAGCGAATTACTTTATGAAGTCCCCTTTGGGAGTGTGGGCAATTTGTGACCAGAAAAATCAACAAATGATTGGTTCTATTAAATTTGAGAAGTTAGATGAAATCAAAAAAGAAGCTGAGCTTGGCTATTTTTTGAGAAAAGATGCTTGGTCGCAAGGATTTATGACAGAGGTTGTTAGAAAAATTTGTCAGCTTTCTTTTGAGGAATTTGGTTTAAAACAATTAGCCATCATTACTCATCTTGAAAATGAAGCTAGCCAAAAGGTTGCTCTAAAGTCTGGATTCCGTTTGACTCGTCAGTTTAAAGGAAGTGATCGCTACACAAGAAAAATGCGGGATTATCTTGAATTTCGGTATGTAAAAGGAGAATTCAATGAGTAAACATCAGGAAATTCTAAGCTATTTGGAAGAATTACCTGTCGGAAAGAGGGTCAGTGTTCGAAGCATTTCCAACCATCTAGGAGTCAGTGATGGAACGGCTTATCGGGCTATTAAAGAAGCTGAAAATCGTGGAATTGTAGAGACTCGTCCAAGAAGTGGTACTATCCGTGTCAAATCTCAGAAAGTTGCTATCGAAAGATTAACTTTTGCTGAAATTGCTGAAGTGACTTCTTCTGAGGTTCTGTCTGGTCAAGAAGGTTTAGATAGAGAATTTAGTAAGTTCTCTATCGGTGCCATGACTGAACAAAATATCCTGTCCTACCTTCATGATGGGGGACTCTTGATTGTCGGAGACCGTACTCGTATCCAACTGTTAGCACTTGAAAATGAAAATGCTGTTCTTGTGACAGGAGGATTTCATGTTCATGATGACGTGCTTAAACTGGCCAATCAAAAAGGAATTCCTGTTTTAAGAAGCAAACATGACACTTTCACTGTCGCGACCATGATCAATAAAGCCTTATCAAATGTCCAAATCAAGACTGATATTCTGACAGTTGAGAAACTTTACCGTCCGAGTCATGAATATGGTTTTCTGAGAGAGACTGACACTGTTAAAGATTATTTGGACTTAGTACGTAAGAATCGTAGCAGTCGTTTCCCAGTTATCAATCAACATCAGGTTGTTGTTGGGGTTGTTACCATGAGAGACGCTGGTGATAAGTCACCAAGCACCACAATTGACAAGGTCATGTCTCGTAGTCTATTTTTAGTTGGATTATCGACAAATATTGCCAATGTGAGTCAACGGATGATTGCAGAAGACTTTGAAATGGTACCGGTTGTTCGAAATAATCAAACCTTGCTTGGGGTTGTAACCAGACGAGATGTCATGGCGAAGATGAGTCGTTCCCAAGTTTCTGCTCTACCTACTTTTTCTGAGCAGATTGGTCAAAAACTTTCTTATCACCATGATGAAGTAGTGATTACCGTGGAACCCTTTATGCTAGAGAAGAACGGTGTTTTGGCTAATGGTGTATTGGCAGAAATTCTGACCCACATGACTCAAGATTTAGTTGTGAATAGTGGTCGCAATCTTATTATTGAGCAGATGCTAATCTACTTTTTGCAGGCTGTTCAGATAGATGATATATTGCGCATTCAAGCACGCATTATCCATCATACGAGACGGTCAGCTATTATTGATTACGATATTTATCATGGTCATCAGATTGTTTCAAAAGCAAATGTGACTGTTAAAATTAATTAGAAACTAGGAGAAAAAATGATAACATTAAAATCAGCTCGTGAAATCGAAGCTATGGATAAGGCCGGTGATTTTCTAGCAAGTATTCATATCGGCTTGCGTGATTTGATTAAGCCAGGCGTAGATATGTGGGAAGTTGAAGAATACGTTCGCCGTCGTTGTAAGGAAGAAAATTTCCTTCCGCTTCAGATTGGAGTTGACGGTGCCATGATGGACTATCCTTATGCTACCTGTTGCTCTCTTAACGATGAAGTAGCTCACGCTTTCCCTCGTCACTATATCTTGAAAGATGGTGATTTGCTCAAAGTTGACATGGTTTTGGGAGGTCCCATTGCTAAATCTGACCTGAATGTCTCAAAATTAAATTTCAACAATGTGGAGCAAATGAAAAAATACACTCAGAGCTATTCTGGTGGCCTAGCAGACTCTTGTTGGGCTTATGCTGTTGGTACACCGTCCGAAAAAGTGAAAAACTTGATGGATGTAACTAAAGAGGCCATGTATAAGGGGATTGAGCAGGCTGTTGTTGGAAATCGTATCGGTGATATCGGTGCGGCTATTCAAGAATACGCTGAAAGTCGTGGATACGGTGTAGTGCGAGATTTGGTTGGTCATGGTGTTGGCCCAACTATGCACGAAGAGCCAATGGTTCCCAACTATGGTATTGCAGGTCGTGGACTTCGTCTTCGTGAAGGTATGGTCTTGACCATTGAACCGATGATCAATACAGGTGACTGGGAAATCGATACAGATATGAAAACTGGCTGGGCGCATAAGACCATTGACGGTGGATTGTCATGTCAGTATGAACACCAATTTGTCATTACTAAAGATGGTCCGGTAATCTTGACTAGCCAAGGTGAAGAAGGGACTTATTAATAAAAAGTGAAAAGGCTACTGGAAGTTCATTTCTAAAGAATCTAGTAGATCTTTTCATATTAAATAAACGCATTGTATCAAGTTTTTAAGTGCCTGATATAATGCGTTTTTCTGGCTTTAAAATTCTTACCTCAATATATTGTACTTTATAATCATTTCAAAAAAATGAACTTTCTACACTGTTACACTTCAGGTAAAAAATATGTTTCAGATTTTCTGTTACAGAAATAGATATCATTATGAAATAATTATTTTATATTTACTACTATTTCTATAAAAACCAAAAAGATATTGGCACACCATCTGATTCAGTCGTTGTTCTCGGCTATTTTGATGGTATACACAAGGGGCATCAAGAATTATTTCGCGTTGCCAATAAGGCTGCGAGAAAGGACTTATTGCCTATCGTCGTTATGACCTTTAATGAATCTCCAAAGATCGCTTTAGAGCCTTATCATCCTGATCTGTTTTTACATATTTTGAACCCTGCTGAACGTGAGAGGAAACTAAAGCGTGAAGGCGTAGAAGAATTATATCTCCTTGATTTTAGTAGTCAATTTGCTAGTCTCACGGCAGAAGAATTTTTTGCAACTTATATCAAGGCTATGAATGCCAAAATTATTGTTGCAGGTTTTGACTATACATTTGGTTCTGACCAAAAAACGGCAGAAGACTTAAAGGATTACTTTGATGGAGAAATTATCATTGTTTCACGTTATTATTGTAGATTCTAAAAGAAATCAATTCAGTACATTACCTCTTTTTATTCTTTTTCAAAGGTAAATCCTTCTCCAAGGATTTCGTGGGCTTCTGTAATAGTTATAAAGGCTTGAGGATCGATTCGATGAATCATTTCCTTCATTTTAACAATTTCATTTCTTCCGACAATACAGTAAATGATTTTTAAATCTTCTCGACTATAATAACCTTGACCTGAGATGAAAGTAACGCCTCTACCTAGGTCATCATTAATCGCCTTAGCAAGTTGGTCAGGACGTTTTGTGATAATCATAAATCCTTTACCTGCATAGCCACCTTCGCCGATCAAATCAATAACACGAGAAACGATAAAATCAAATAAGAGCGTGTAGGTAACTAATCTCAGATCCTTAAAGATTAGGAGAATAAGCATGAGAATACAAAAATCTAAGATAAAAAGCAGTTTTCCCATAGATATATGAGTGTATTTATTGATAATACGAGCTACAATATCAGTTCCACCAGTTGTCCCACCAGCATTGAAGATAATTCCGAGCCCAATTCCCAATAGAATCCCAGCTATAAGGGCTGTGATCAGTAAATCACCTTGAAGATCAATATGAAGGGGAATACGCTCAAAAAAAGCCAACCAGGCGGACAAGGCTAAGGTTCCTAGTAAACTAGAATAGAGAGATTTTGCTCCAAAAATCTTCCAAGCTAGGATGAAAAGAGGAATATTAATCAGCAAGTTCATGAGCGAAACAGGGATTTTAAAAAGATAAAAGGTGATGAGGGTAATACCTGTCGCCCCTCCTTCAAAGAGATGATGGGGAACTACAAAATAAGTTAGCCCAAAAGCATAAATAGCAGCACCTAGTAAGATGGTTAAAATGGGATAAATTTTTTTAATCATAGGGACCTCTTTTCTTATAAGTAGATTATATCAAATTTTTAAGGAAAATTTGATTGACTCCATTAGGATTTTTAATCTTTTTTTGATATAATTAAAAGTAAGAAAACCAATCTGAATCCTAAAATAGAAAGATTGATACTATGACAAAAATTAAGATTGTAACCGATTCATCTGTTACTATTGAACCTGAACTAGTAAAACAATTAGATATCACTGTTGTTCCTTTATCTGTAATGATTGATAACGTTGTTTATTCTGATGCGGATTTGAAAGAAGAAGGTAAATTTCTTCAGTTGATGCAAGCAAGTAAGAATCTTCCGAAAACAAGTCAGCCACCTGTAGGTGTCTTTGCTGAAGTTTTTGAAGACCTATGCAAGGATGGTAGCCAGATTCTTGCTATTCATATGTCTCATGCCCTTTCTGGTACTGTAGAAGCGGCACGTCAAGGTGCTAGCTTATCTACTGCCGATGTGACAGTTATTGATAGTTCCTTCACTGACCAAGCCTTGAAATTCCAAGTTGTTGAGGCTGCAAAATTAGCGCAAGAAGGCAAGGAGTTGGAGGAAATCTTATCTCATGTAGAAGAGGTTAAAAACCACACAGAACTCTATATTGGCGTTTCAACTTTGGAAAATTTAGTAAAAGGTGGACGAATTGGCCGTGTAACTGGATTGTTGAGCTCACTTCTCAATATACGTGTTGTCATGCAGATGAAAGACCATGAGTTGCAGCCAATCGTTAAAGGTCGTGGAGCTAAAACCTTTAAAAAATGGTTAGATGAGTTGATAACATCGCTCTCTGAACGTTCTGTAGCAGAGATTGGAATTTCATATTCTGGTAGTGCTGATTGGGCAAAAGAGATGAAAGAAAGCTTACAAGCTTATGTTGAAAAGCCTATTTCAGTTTTGGAAACGGGCTCTATTATTCAAACTCACACGGGTGAGAACGCTTGGGCTATTTTAGTACGTTACTACTCTTAAAAAAATAAATAAAATGGGAAGAAATAGCGTTTTTAACTTGACCTAAAAGGGATTTTAGGATATGATTATAATTGTTAATTAGAAATTAAATTGGAGGAATCATTAACATGGCAAACAAACAAGATTTGATCGCTAAAGTAGCAGAAGCTACAGAATTGACTAAGAAAGACTCAGCAGCAGCAGTTGAAGCTGTATTCTCAGCAGTAGCTGACTACCTTGCAGCTGGTGAAAAAGTTCAATTGATCGGTTTTGGTAACTTTGAAGTTCGTGAGCGTGCTGCACGTAAAGGTCGCAACCCACAAACTGGTAAAGAAATCACAATTGCAGCTTCTAAAGTACCAGCATTCAAAGCTGGTAAAGCTCTTAAAGACGCTGTTAAATAATCAGCCTTTGAAAAGCCTATTGTATCAAGTTTTCGAGCTTGGTCAATAGGCTTTTTTGTGTATAGAGGGCAAAAAAGGGGCAGAATCTGAATGAACTAATACCGGAACAAATCTTTCAAATACTGGCTAATTCAAATTGCGTAGCAGAAATCATACAAATGAAATTGATTATAGTAAAATAGGATTAGAATTATTAAGAAAGTTGGTTATGTATTGGAAACGATAGTATTTTCAATTTCCGTTTTTTTAGCAGGGATCTTGTCCTTCTTTTCCCCTTGTATATTCCCTCTGTTACCTGTTTATACTGGAATTTTATTGGATGATCAGGAAAGCGCAAAAAGCTTCTCCTTGTTTGGAAGAAAAGTTGCCTGGTCAGGTTTGATTCGGACGCTTTGCTTTATCGTAGGTATTTCTCTTATTTTCTTTATTCTAGGATTTGGTGCTGGTTACTTTGGTAATATTCTCTATGCCAATTGGTTTCGCTATACCATGGGAACAATTATTATCATTTTAGGCCTTCACCAGATGGAAATTTTTCATTTTAAGAAATTAGAGGTTCAAAAAAGCTTTACTTTTAAGAAATCAGCACCCAATCGTTATTGGTCAGCCTTTTTACTCGGTATTACCTTTAGCTTTGGTTGGACGCCTTGTATTGGTCCAGTTTTAAGTTCTGTTTTAGCGCTTGCCGCTTCTGGAGGTAATGGTGCTTGGCAAGGAGCGATCTATACCTTAATTTACACTCTGGGGATGGCCATTCCTTTCTTGGTTTTGGCTCTAGCTTCTGGTGTAGTTATGCCATATTTTAGTAAAATTAAACGTCATATGATGCTACTGAAGAAAATTGGTGGCTTCCTTATTATTTTAATGGGAGTTTTATTACTATTAGGACAAGTAAATGTTCTAGCTGGAATTTTTGAATAAAGGAGAAAAAGATGAAAAAAGTAATGTTTGCTGGCTTAAGCCTCTTGTCATTAGTCGTATTGATAGCCTGTGGTGAGGAAGAGACTAAAAAGACTAAAGCACCAGAACAATCCCCAAAACAACAGCAACAAACGACTGTACAACAAATTGCTGTTGGGAAAGATGCGCCAGATTTTACCTTGCAATCAATGGATGGCAAAGAAGTTAAGCTATCTGATTATAAGGGTAAAAAGGTTTATTTGAAGTTTTGGGCTTCATGGTGTGGTCCATGTAAAAAAAGTATGCCTGAGTTGATGGAATTAGCTGCAAAACAAGATCGTGACTTCGAAATTCTTACTGTTATTGCACCAGGAATTCAAGGTGAAAAAACTGTTGAGCAATTCCCACAATGGTTCCAAGATCAAGGTTATAAGGATATCCCAGTTCTTTATGACACAAAAGCAACCACATTCCAAGCTTATCAAATTCGAAGCATTCCTACAGAATACCTAATTGACAGTCAAGGAAAGATTGGAAAGATTCAATTTGGTGCTATCAGCAATTCGGATGCAGAAGTAGCCTTTAAAGAAATGAACTAGAATAGATAAAAATCTGATTACAAGATGTAGTCAGATTTTTTTAGGAAAATGTTTTATAAATATTCACAAATCTCCTATATTTATGGTAAAATAGAATCATCATTTTATTTTGGAGTCAAAGATGAATATATTTAGAACAAAAAATGTTAGTTTGGATAAAACGGAGATGCACAGGCATTTGAAGTTATGGGATTTGATTTTGCTGGGTATCGGAGCCATGGTAGGGACAGGTGTCTTTACAATAACAGGTACTGCAGCCGCAACTCTAGCGGGTCCAGCCCTAGTGATTTCAATCGTCATTTCTGCCTTGTGTGTAGGATTATCAGCCCTCTTTTTTGCAGAATTTGCTTCACGAGTACCCGCTACAGGTGGTGCCTACAGCTATCTCTATGCTATTTTAGGAGAATTCCCAGCTTGGTTGGCTGGTTGGTTAACCATGATGGAATTCATGACAGCCATATCTGGTGTGGCTTCGGGTTGGGCAGCTTATTTTAAAGGCTTGCTCTCTCAATATGGGATAGCCCTTCCTCAGGCTTTAAATGGTACCTTTAATCCTCAAGCAGGGACATTTGTTGATTTATTGCCTATTCTTGTCTTGGTATTGGTGACCTCACTTGTTTTACTCAATGCTAAAGCAGCATTACGTTTTAATTCTATTCTAGTGATTTTGAAATTTTCCGCTTTAGCTCTCTTTGTTTTAGTAGGAATCTGGCATATCAAGCTTGATAATTGGAGTAATTTTGCTCCCTATGGTTTTGGACAAATCTATGGTGCTAGTACTGGTATTATGGCTGGTGCGTCCTTGATGTTCTTTGGTTTTTTGGGGTTTGAATCCATCTCTATGGCTGTAGATGAGGTCAAGACTCCTCAAAAAAATATTCCTAGAGGGATTGTCTTATCGCTTTCTATCGTAACTATTCTTTATGCCTTGGTGACTCTTGTTTTGACTGGTGTGGTTCACTATAGTCACCTAAATGTCGACGATGCCGTTGCCTTTGCTCTTCGCAGCATTGGGATTAGTTGGGCAGCCAACTATGTGTCATTAGTGGCTATTTTGACCTTGATTACGGTTTGTATCTCGATGACCTATGCCCTATCGCGTATGATTTACAGTTTAGCGCGTGACGGCTTGATGCCTGCTACCTTTAAAGAACTAACCAAAACAAGCAAGGTACCAAAAAATGCTACTATCTTGACCGGTCTAGCTTCAGCAGTAGCAGCAGGAATGTTCCCTCTTGCTAGTATCGCAGCCTTCTTAAATATTTGTACCTTGGCCTACTTGATCATGCTGGCTTATGGTCTGATTCGTTTACGGAAAGAAAAAGGAATGCCCAAAGCTGGAGAATTTAAAACACCATTAGTACCCTTATTACCTATTTTATCAATCATCATTTGTTTATCCTTTATGTTGCAGTATAATATGGAAACCTGGATTGCTTTCCTAGTTGCATTGTTGATAGGAAGTATCATTTACTTTTCTTATGGCTATAAGCATTCTACCATAGAAGAATAAAGTGAGAATCTGTTGAGTTATTGAAACTCAGCAGATTTTTATATGTGAAAGAAATTTCAAATTTTTTCTAAAAATAGCTTGACAGATTAAATTTTTAGGAGTAGAATGTTTACCAGTTAATTAAATAGTTAAGGAGTTGTTTATGAAGAAACAAAGTTTATTTTTAGTATTGTTAAGTGTCTTTCTTTTGTGTTTAGGGGCTTGTGGCCAAAAGGAAAGTCAGACTGGGAAAGGGATGAAAATTGTAACCAGTTTTTATCCTGTCTATGCTATGGTCAAGGAAGTATCTGGTGACTTGAATGATGTTCGGATGATTCAGTCAAGTAGTGGAATTCACTCCTTTGAACCTTCGGCAAATGATATCGCAGCCATCTATGATGCAGATGTCTTTGTTTACCATTCGCATACTCTTGAATCTTGGGCGGGAAGTCTGGACCCCAATCTAAAAAAATCTAAAGTGAAGGTTTTAGAGGCTTCAGAGGGAATGACTTTAGACCGCGTCCCAGGGCTAGAAGATGTGGAAGCAGGGGATGGAGTTGATGAAAAAACGCTCTATGATCCTCATACTTGGCTAGATCCTGAAAAAGCTGGAGAAGAAGCTCAGATTATCGCTGATAAACTTTCAGAGGTGGATAGTGAGCATAAAGAAACTTATCAAAAAAATGCGCAAGCCTTTATCAAAAAAGCTCAAGAATTAACTAAGAAATTCCAGCCTAAATTTGAAAAAGCGAGTCAGAAAACTTTTGTAACACAGCATACAGCCTTTTCTTATCTTGCTAAGAGATTTGGATTAAATCAACTTGGAATCGCTGGTATCTCTCCTGAACAAGAACCAAGTCCAAGACAACTAACAGAAATTCAGGAATTTGTTAAGACCTATAAGGTTAAAACGATTTTTACAGAAAGTAATGCTTCTTCAAAAGTAGCTGAAACTCTTGTCAAATCAACAGGTGTGGGTCTTAAAACTCTGAATCCTTTAGAGGCAGACCCACAAAATGACAAGACTTATCTAGAAAATCTTGAAGAAAATATGAGTGTTCTAGCAGAAGAATTAAAGTGAGGAAAGAATGAAAATCAATAAAAAATATGTAGCGGGTTCAGTGGCAGTTCTTGCCCTAAGTGTTTGTTCCTATGAACTTGGTCGTTACCAAGCTGGTCAAGTTAAGAAAGATTCTAATCGAGTAGCTTATATAGATGGTGATCAGGCTGGTCAAAAAGCAGAGAACTTGACACCAGATGAAGTTAGTAAGAGAGAGGGAATCAACGCCGAACAAATTGTTATCAAGATTACGGATCAAGGTTATGTGACCTCTCATGGAGATCATTATCATTACTATAATGGCAAGGTTCCTTATGACGCTATCATCAGTGAAGAACTGCTGATGAAAGATCCGAATTATCAGTTGAAGGATTCAGACATTGTCAATGAAATCAAGGGCGGCTATGTCATTAAGGTAGACGGTAAATACTATGTTTACCTTAAGGATGCGGCTCATGCGGACAATATTCGTACAAAAGAAGAGATTAAACGTCAGAAGCAGGAACACAGTAGTAATCACGGGGGTGGCTCTAACGATCAGGCAGTAGTTGCAGCCAGAGCTCAGGGCCGCTATACAACGGATGATGGGTATATCTTCAATGCATCTGATATCATTGAGGACACGGGTGATGCTTATATTGTTCCTCATGGCAATCACTTCCACTATATTCCGAAGAGTGATTTGTCTGCCAGTGAATTAGCTGCTGCCCAAGCCTTCTTATCTGGAAAAGGTAGTCAATTAAGTACCGTTGAATACCGTTCAAGCAGGGGAGAAACAAGATCTACTCTAAGAACGAGTCAATCTGAAACTCCTCAAAATCCTGCTACAGCTCCGGAGAGCCCAAATGAGGATTTAGCTAGTCTTCTTCAAGAATTATACGCTTTGCCACTTAGCCAACGTCATGTGGAGTCTGATGGATTAGTATTTGACCCAGCACAGATTACAAAACGTACTGCCAATGGTGTGGCAGTTCCTCACGGAGATCATTTCCATTTCATTCCTTATTCGCAAATGTCTGCCTTGGAAGAAAAATTGGCTCGAAATCTACCAATTGGAGGTCAGCCAGTTCAAAGTCATTCTAATAATACGAAACCAAGCAGTCCTGAGAGAACAAGTTCAACACCAAGTTCAACCATTAAACCAAACTTTAATCTCAATACGCCGGCACCGAATCGAGCAACTGGAGGTGCCTATACAACGGATGATGGGTATGTCTTTAGTCCGACAGATGTGATTGAAGATACAGGTGACGCTTTTGTTGTACCGCACGGCAATCATTTCCACTATATACCTAAGAGTGATTTGTCTGCAGGAGAATTGGCTGCTGCTCAAGCCTATTGGAATGGTAAACAGTCTCATTCTGCTACAAGTTCAAGTAAACCAAGTAGTGATAATGCTAAACCAGTCCAACCAAGTTTGACAGAGACTCCAAACCTGACTGTCACCCCAACATATCATCAAAATCAAGGGGAAGATATCCCAACACTTTTAAGTGAATTGTATGCCAAACCTTTATCAGAACGCCATGTGGAATCTGATGGATTAGTCTTTGATCCGGCACAAATCATCAAACGTACTGCAAATGGTGTCGCAGTGCCTCACGGGGACCATTATCACTTTATTCCTTATTCACAAATGTCACCACTGGAAGAAAAATTGGCTCGTACGATAGCTGTCAAGGGACAAAATGGCAGTGTTTTGCCAAGTGTTACTCCTCTGAAGCCAGCCCCTACTACCAAACCTCTAGCACCAGTGGAAAATAAACCGACAGAATTTGCTGTCAACCAGGTTGTTAGAAAAGTTGGTGATGGATATATTATCGAAGATAAGGGCGCTAGTCGTTATGTTCTAGCTAAAGACTTAGCTAAGGATAAGATTGACGCTATTGAAAATCTCTTGTCAAAGAAAACTCAAGAGATACATGCCCTAGTTGCGAAGAAAGAAAATGTCGCTCCTCGTGACCAAGAATTTTATGATAAAGCATATAATTTATTGGCCGAGGCTCATAAAGCCTTGTCTGAAAATAAGGGTCGTACTTCTGATTTCCAAGCCTTAGACAAATTAGCAGAACGTTTGAATGATGAATCTTCTAATAAAGGAAAATTGGTAGATGATTTATTGTCATTCTTAGCACCAATTACCCATCCAGAGCGACTTGGAAAACCAAATTCTCAAATTGCTTATACAGACGATGAAATTAAATTAGCGAAATTAGCAGGTAAGTATACAACAGAAGATGGCTATATCTTTGACACTCGTGATATTACCAGTGATGAGGGAGATGCTTATGTAACTCCACATATGTCCCATAGTCATTGGATTAAGAAAGAGAGCTTGTCTGAAGCTGAAAGAGTGGCAGCCCAGGCTTATGCTAAAGAGAAAGGTTTGATACCTCCTTCAACAGAGAATCAGGGTTCAGGACATACTGAGGTTAAAGGAGTAGAAGCAATCTATAACAAAGTGGAAGCAGCTAAGAAGGTCCCACTTGATCATATTCCTTACAATCTACAACATACTGTTGAAGTTAAAAATGGTAGCTTAATTATACCTCATTACGACCATTACCATAACATTAAATTTGGTTGGTTTGACGAAGGACTCTATGAAGCACCTAAGGGTTATAGCCTTGAGGATCTCTTTGCGACTGTAAAATATTATGTTGAACATCCTGAAGAACGTCCTCACTCAGATAATGGTTGGGGAAATGCCAGCGACCATGTTCGTAAAAATAAGGCAGACAAAGACAGTAAATCTGATGAAGATAAGGAAGATCATCATGAATCAGACGAGTCAACCCGTCCTGAATCCAATGAAAAAGAAAATCATACAGGTTCAACCCCTTCAGTAGATAATCTTTATAAACCGAGCACTGATGAAGACGAGACAGAAGAAGTATCTAAAGATACAACAGACGAAGCTGAAGTCCCTCAAGTAGAAACCGAAAAAGTAGAAGCCAAACTCAAAGAAGTAGAAGCTCTACTTGCTAAAGTAACGGATGCTAGTTTGAAAGACAATGTGACAGAGAGCCTATCTGGTTTACGAAATAATCTGAGTCTCCAAACCATGGATAATAATGGCATCATGGCAGAAGCAGAGAAACTACTTGCTTTGTTAAAAAGAAAGTAATCCTCCATCTGTAAGTAAGGAAAAATCAACTAATGAAAAATGAAAGTCTCGATAAAGAGGCTTTCATTTTTATTATGTATATACGAAAAATTCTTGACAAGCAATACTAAAAAGAGTAAACTATTAACTAGTTAATTAACTGGTTCATCATTTTGTGGAGAATCAAATATATTTAAGAAATGAGGAAAGAATGAAAATCAATAAAAAATATGTAGCGGGTTCAGTGGCAGTTCTTGCCCTAAGTGTTTGTTCCTATGAACTTGGTCGTTACCAAGCTGGTCAAGTTAAGAAAGATTCTAATCGAGTAGCTTATATAGATGGTGATCAGGCTGGTCAAAAAGCAGAGAACTTGACACCAGATGAAGTTAGTAAGAGAGAGGGAATCAACGCCGAACAAATTGTTATCAAGATTACGGATCAAGGTTATGTGACCTCTCATGGAGATCATTATCATTACTATAATGGCAAGGTTCCTTATGACGCTATCATCAGTGAAGAACTGCTGATGAAAGATCCGAATTATCAGTTGAAGGATTCAGACATTGTCAATGAAATCAAGGGCGGCTATGTCATTAAGGTAGACGGTAAATACTATGTTTACCTTAAGGATGCGGCTCATGCGGACAATATTCGTACAAAAGAAGAGATTAAACGTCAGAAGCAGGAACACAGTAGTAATCACGGGGGTGGCTCTAACGATCAGGCAGTAGTTGCAGCCAGAGCTCAGGGCCGCTATACAACGGATGATGGGTATATCTTCAATGCATCTGATATCATTGAGGACACGGGTGATGCTTATATTGTTCCTCATGGCAATCACTTCCACTATATTCCGAAGAGTGATTTGTCTGCCAGTGAATTAGCTGCTGCCCAAGCCTTCTTATCTGGAAAAGGTAGTCAATTAAGTACCGTTGAATACCGTTCAAGCAGGGGAGAAACAAGATCTACTCTAAGAACGAGTCAATCTGAAACTCCTCAAAATCCTGCTACAGCTCCGGAGAGCCCAAATGAGGATTTAGCTAGTCTTCTTCAAGAATTATACGCTTTGCCACTTAGCCAACGTCATGTGGAGTCTGATGGATTAGTATTTGACCCAGCACAGATTACAAAACGTACTGCCAATGGTGTGGCAGTTCCTCACGGAGATCATTTCCATTTCATTCCTTATTCGCAAATGTCTGCCTTGGAAGAAAAATTGGCTCGAAATCTACCAATTGGAGGTCAGCCAGTTCAAAGTCATTCTAATAATACGAAACCAAGCAGTCCTGAGAGAACAAGTTCAACACCAAGTTCAACCATTAAACCAAACTTTAATCTCAATACGCCGGCACCGAATCGAGCAACTGGAGGTGCCTATACAACGGATGATGGGTATGTCTTTAGTCCGACAGATGTGATTGAAGATACAGGTGACGCTTTTGTTGTACCGCACGGCAATCATTTCCACTATATACCTAAGAGTGATTTGTCTGCAGGAGAATTGGCTGCTGCTCAAGCCTATTGGAATGGTAAACAGGGTTCTCATTCTTCTACAAGCTCAAGTAAACCAAGTAGTGATAATGCTAAACCAACCCAACCAAGTTTGACAGAGACTCCAAACCTGACTGTCACTCCAACTTATCATCAAGACCAAGGGGAAGATATCCCAACACTTTTAAGTGAATTGTATGCCAAACCTTTGTCAGAACGCCATGTGGAATCGGATGGACTAGTCTTTGATCCGGCACAAATCACCAAACGTACAGCTAACGGTGTTGCAGTGCCTCACGGAGACCACTATCACTTTATCCCTTATTCACAAATGTCTGATTTAGAGAAGAAGATTGCTAGAATTATTCCGTTAAAAGGGCAAAATGGATTAAATCAAATTGGTACAGATATTAAACCTTTAGTATCAAAAGAAGTAGTTCATAAGTTTTTAGGACAACCAATCAAAGCTTATGGAAAAGGTTTAGATGGTAAACCTTATGATACGAGTGATGGATACATATTTACCAAAGATTCCATCGATTCTGTTGATAAATCAGGTGTTATTGCCAAACACGGAGATCATTTCCATTATATGGGATATGGTGAATTAGAACAATTCGAATTGGATGAAGTTGCTAAATGGATTCAAGAAACTGGTAAAAATCCAGATGACATCGTTTCTTTAGTTCACTCAGATGAGAAGGAAAGACCAAAGTTTGATTATAAAAAAGTAACTAATAAAATTTCTAGAAATAGTAAAGTTGGTTATATAATTAATGAAGGTGGTAAAGATTATTTTTATTCACGTGAAGAACTCGATCTTACTCAAATAGCTTTTTCTGAGCAGGAACTAATGCTTAAAGATAAAGATAATTATCGTTATGATATTGTAGAAACAGAAATTAAACCAAGATTAGCTGTTGATGTATCTAGCTTGCCTATGCATGCAGCCAATACTACGTATGATACTGGAACTTCCTTCATTATTCCGCATATCGATCACATTCACGTCGTACCTTATTCTTGGTTAAATAGTGAGCAAATAGCAACTATAAAATATGTAATGCAACATCCTGATGTGCGTCCTGAAGTTTGGTCAAAACCAGGTCATGATGATGCTGGATCTGTTATTGCTAATGTAACTCCTCTTGAAAAACGTCCTGGAATGAAGAACTGGCAAATTATCCATTCTGCGGAAGAAGTTCAGAAAGCACTTAAAGAAGGCAAGTTTGCAACTCCTGATGGATATATTTTTGATCCTCAGGATGTATTGGCAAAGGGAACCTATATTTGGGCAGATAAATCTTTCAGTATTCCAAAAGCTAGTGGTGATTCATTGAGAAGTATCAATCAGTCTGATTTATCAGATAAAGAGTGGAAACAAGCTCAAGAGTTGATAGCTAAAAGAAATGAAGAAAAAGAAACAACAAATGATTCTTCTAATTCACATCTAGTTTCTTCAGATAAGAAATCGGAAACAAAGAAAGATGCAACGGATTCAAACAAAGTTGATGAACAACCAAAGGATAATAAATCTCAAAATGAGGCAGATGCGACTAGCAGCAATCCTTCAGTCGAAAAAGTTGGTGAAGAAGAAAAATCACATGCAGAAAATAAAGAAGATGATTATGATGATATACCAGATTATGGATTAGATAAGGATACTTTAAAAAATCATATAAATCAAATAGCACAAATTGCTCAAATTGATTCTAAATATCTTATTTTTTCATCAGAAGGAGTTCAGTTTTATAATAAGAATGGGGATTTAGTAACCTATGATATTAAAACTCTTAAGCAAATAAAACCTTAGAATATTTTGACTAATGAGCATCTAGTTGAAAGGATATTGTTCTATTATTGGATAGAATAATGTCCTTTTATTTGTTAATAAAAAGATGAAATTTCCTGTCTAAAAAATGAAGAAAGGATTCTTAAAGTAATAATTTTATTCTCTTTCACTAAAAATCTTGACAGTTAAGCTTAAAAAAGGTAAACTATTTACTGGTTAATTAATTGGTTAAATAACCAGTTTAAAAAAACTGTTTAACCGAGAAAAAGAAGTTAAGAAAAGCTTCATCATTTATTGAAATGAGGGATTTATGAAATTCAGTAAAAAATATATAGCAGCTGGATCAGCTGTTATCGTATCCTTGAGTCTTTGTGCTTATGCACTGAACCAGCATCGATCGCAGGAAAATAAGGACAATAATCGTGTCTCTTATGTGGATGGTAGCCAGTCAAGTCAGAAAACTGAAAACCTGACACCAGATCAGGTCAGTCAAAAAGAAGGAATTCAGGCTGAGCAAATTGTCATCAAAATTACAGATCAGGGCTATGTAACGTCACACGGTGACCACTATCATTACTATAATGGGAAAGTTCCTTATGATGCCCTCTTTAGTGAAGAACTTTTGATGAAGGATCCAAATTATCAACTTAAGGATGGAGATATTGTCAATGAAGTCAAGGGTGGTTATATCATCAAGGTCGATGGAAAATATTATGTCTACCTGAAAGATGCAGCTCATGCTGATAATGTTCGAACCAAGGATGAAATCAATCGTCAAAAACAAGAACACATCAAAGATAATGAGAAGGTCAGCTCTGATGTTGCTGTAGCAAGGTCTCAGGGACGCTATACGACAGATGATGGTTATGTCTTTAATCCAGCTGATATTATCGAAGATACGGGTGATGCTTATATCGTTCCTCATGGAGGTCACTATCACTATATTCCAAAAAGTGATTTGTCTTCTAGTGAGTTAGCAGCAGCAAAAGCTCATTTAGCTGGCAAAAATACGCAACCAAGTCAGTTAAGCTATTCTTCAACAGCTAGTGATAATGACACGCAATCTGTAGCACAAGGCTCAACTAGCAAGCCAGAAAGCAAAGTTGAAAATCTCCAAAGTCTATTGAAAGAACTCTACGATTCACCTAGCGACAAACGTTACAGTGAATCAGATGGTTTAGTCTTTGACCCTGCTAAGATTATCAGTCGTACACCAAATGGTGTTGCGATTCCGCATGGTGATCATTATCACTTTATTCCTTACAGCAAGCTCTCTCCTTTAGAAGAAAAGATTGCTAGAATGGTGCCTATCGGTGGAACTGGTTCTACGGTCTCTACAAATGAAAAACCTCATGGAGTAGCGTCTAGTCTAGGAAGTCTTCCAAGCAGTCCATCTACTTTGAATCATCCTTCCTTGCTTACAAATAAGGCTATCTCTTCAACATCTGATGGTTATATCTTTAATCCTAAAGATATTGTCGAAGAAACTGCTACAGCTTATATTGTAAGACATGGCGATCATTTCCATTACATTCCTAAGGCGAACCAAATTGGTCAACCGACTCTTCCAAACAATGGCCTAACAACACCTTCGCCATCTCTTCCAATCAATCCTGGTGTTTCACATGAGGAACATGAAGAAGGTGGACACGGCTTTGATGCTAATCGTATTATTGCGGAAGATGAATCAGGATTTATCATGAGTCATGGTGACCACAATCATTACTTTTTCAAGAAGGACTTGACAGCAGAGCAAATTAAGGCAGCGCAAGATCACTTGAAAGGTGCAAATACAGCAACACCAAATCCAGCTCATGATAATCAAGATGAAGATACACACGGTCATCACCATGATGAACATGGTCATGATTTTGATGTCAATCGAATTATCAGTGAAGATGCGGCAGGCTTTGTCATGAGTCACGGTGACCATAATCATTATTTCTTCAAGAAAGATTTGACAGCGGAGCAAATTAAGGCCGCCCAAGATTATCTGAAAAGTAAAACGCCAGTAACACCAAGCCCAGCCCATGATGATGAACACGATAACGATAATCATGGTCACAAACATGATGAAGACCATGCTCACGGTTTTGATGCCGATCGTGTCATCAGTGAGGATGAGCAAGGTTTTGTCATGAGTCACGGAGACCACAATCATTACTTCTTCAAGAAAGATTTGACAGCAGAGCAAATTAAGGCCGCCCAAGACCATTTGAAAACACACCATGATGCAGAGCCTGTAAAACCTCTTGCTAAAACAGTAGAGTCTTTCTCAAGAGATGCTAGCGATGAAGAAAAAATTGCTTACATTTCTAAGACCTACGGCGTTCCACTTGAAGCTATTAGAATTTCAAACGGATTCTTTGTCTTTGGAAATCCAGACCAAGCCTACGATCCAACTCATATTCATCCATATGCTGTTCGTAAGGAACATGTTCGTTTGCCGCTACAAACTGGCAATCCAGAACTTGATTTCCTAAATGAACTCTATACGACTGCTTTGCGAGATGGTGTGTCTCCGTATAGCTTACAGGTAGAAAATGGTAGTTTTGTGATTCCTCATGGTGACCATAATCACTACATCAAGGTGCAAACTAAGGGCTATGAAGTGGCTTTGAAAAATAAAATTCCAGCTCTTCAATCTAACTACCAACCTGGAGCTTTTGATGAAAAGGCAGTTTTGGCAAAAGTAGATCAACTTCTAGCTGATAGCAGAAGCATCTACAAAGACAAGCCTATCGAACAAAGACAGATTGAGTTAGCCTTAGGTCAGTTTACTGAGAACATGAAGAAACTGGCAACTAACTCTACAGCAGGTTATCTTGCGACACTTGATCTATTTGATAAGCAATATATCCATATTGATGAAAGTGTCAAACCTGTTGAAACAAGCACTCTAGATAAGAAATACCAAGCCTTGATTGATAAAATCAATACATTGGATACGGACTCTTATGGACTTCCTAAGAAAGACCTTCTTGTTCGACTTCAAGAAGCTAAGTTGGCAAAAGATGAGGCTGGTTTAGCAGCGGTTGAATCACAACTTCAAGCTCTTCAAGACTTTAATGATCGAACAGGTGTTACAACTGTAGAATACATCAAGTATTTCTACGAACACGTAAATGACGGTCGTTTGAATGATGAACTACGAAACAAAGTGGCTCAGTTGACTTGGACCCTGTATCAATCTCAATCCTTCCTAAAGGCAGCAGAATTGAACAAATTATTCCCAAGCATCTATCAGGCAAAACAAGAAGTGGAAGAAGCTTTGAAAGCTCAACCAACTACTGCTAAATCGACTCAGACAGTTCTAGATACTGAAAAAGTTGATAATCAAACTGCCAAGACAGCTATTTATGGCTTCTTGAAAGAATTGTACGGAGACTTTATGCCTGAAGAACATGTCAATCATGTTAGCAAGGAAGAAGTAGAAAGTCTTTTGAGCAAGGCAAATCAACTCTTGGAACAAATCCAAGAAGAAGGAATCAGACAATCCTTGGCAGAAGAAGTAGAAAATCTCAAAGCTGCTACAAACAAGGCTGATGCGGACTTGGATGAAGTAAACAGTCAGGTAAAAGATGTCTTGACTCGTATCGCTAGCGCCCTTCAACAAGAAAAGGAAAATGCTGAGCAAGACCCTCAGACACTAGTACTCTATCAAAAACTCTACGATATTCTCATGTCGCTTCACTCTTATTTAGAAAACAACAAGGGTTCTGATGCGGACTTTGATAAGGTAGATGCTTTACTAGATCAACTTTCTGCTAAGAGTAAAGATAAAGCTGCTTTACTTGAATTGACAAAAGCTATTCTAGTCTTGAATCAAGAAATCAAGTCAAAATCAAGCTCAAGTGAAGAAGCAACTCCAGCGACAAATGCCGAGTCAAATGGTGAGAACACAAGTTCCGAAACTGAAACATCAGTGGCTGCAGAATCTAACAGTGAAACTGCAAGGGACGAAAACAAACCAAGCAACACAAGAGATTCTAAACCTGTTGAATCAGCTTCAGAAAAGGAAACAACAGAATCTACAACAAGTACTGGAAATCAAGAAAAACCAGCAGAATAAAAAGAAAGGCGAAGTAGCTGAGCTACCTCGCCTTTTTAGTCTTTATAAGCTACGATACCAATGATGGTATCAACTGCACGTTCCATAGTCTGAAGGCTGACGTATTCAAAACGTCCATGCATATTTTCTCCACCCGCAAAGATATTAGGAGTTGGGATTCCCATAAAGGAAATCTTAGAGCCGTCTGTCCCTCCACGGATTGGTTCGATTATAGGAGTAATCCCCAAATCTTCCATAACTGCTTTGGCAATGGTAATTGGAGTCATATCTTTTTCAATGACTTCTTTCATATTGTAGTATTGGTCTGTCAAGTTTAGGGTGACACGGTCGCTACCAAGTTCTTGATTCATCTTATCAGCGATAGACTGCATAGCTGCTTTACGCGCTTCAAAGGCCTCTTTTCCAAAATCACGAATGATGTAGCTTGCACGCGCCTCCTCAACGCTTCCAGCCACATCCATAAGATGATAGAAACCTTGGTAGCCATCAGTTAACTCAGGTCGGTCATTCTCTGGAAGTTGATTATGAAAATCAATTGCCAGCTGAAGAGCATTAACCATCTGACCTTTGGCAGTACCAGGGTGAACATTGCGCCCTTGGAAATGCAATTCAGCTCCAGCTGCTGAAAAAGTCTCGTACTGAAGCTCACCTAGCGGCCCACCATCAACTGTGTAGGCAAAATCAACATCAAAATCTTCTGCATCAAATTTATTAGCACCTACACCGATTTCCTCATCTGGACCAAAACCAACACGAATCTCACAGTGTTTAATTTCAGGGTGAGCAGTAAGATATTCAATAGCTGTCATAATTTCAGCAATGCCTGACTTGTCATCAGCTCCTAGCAAGGTTGTTCCATCTGTTGTGATGAGTGTTTGTCCTGGATATTTTTCAAGACTCTTAAAGTCAGCTGGATCGAGTTTGAAACCAGAATTTCCAAGTTCAATCACACCACCATCGTAGTTTTCAATTACCTGTGGATTGACTCCTTCGGCATTAAAATCAGCAGTATCCATGTGAGATATAAAGCCAATCTTACGTGTTAAAGATGGATCATTGGCTGGTAAGGTTCCAATTGCAAAACCATTTGGTAGATAATAAACATTTTGTAATCCAACACGTTTCATTTCAGGAATAAGAACATTTGTAGCAAAATCTACCTGACTCTGCGTACTTGGAGTAGTAGTAGAGTGTTCATCAGAGCGCGTATTGACCTTAACGTAGGTTAAGAAGCGGTCCAAGAGATTGGGATAAGTCATAAAAAGCTCCTTTTGAATTCATTTTTTCTATTGTATCATAGAAAAGAGAGAAAAACAAAAGACTGAAGTTAGGGAAATTCGCTATGTTGGCGTTTACTTATCAACGAATTAATGATAAAATAAACTTGATAAAAATATCACAAGGAAGCGATTATGAAAAAAGCAATTTTAATGATGACTTTCGGTTCGCCAGAAGAGATTACCTTTGAAGGTGTGGCTGATTTTTTCACAAATATTCGTCGTGGAGTGAGACCTCAAGACCACGAAATTCAAACTCTCTATGATAATTATGTACGAATTGGGGGCACGCCTCTGCAAAAAATTACCCGTGAAGAGGTTGCCTTGGTAGAAGCTAGGCTGGGGAATGAGTATAGTGTTTATTTTGCTAATAAGTTTTCTAGACCCTTTATTCCAGATGTGATTGGTCAGATGGAAGCAGACGGAATCGAGCAGTGCATTTGCTTAATTTTAGAGCCCCATTATTCGTTCTACTCTGTCATGGGCTATGAGAAATTTTTAGAAAGCAAACAAATTCAATTTTTAGTTATCAAGGACTGGTATCAAGAAGAAGCGCTCTTAAACTATTGGACAGATGAAATTGGTAAGATTTTAAAAGAAGAAGTAAAGCAGGATAGCTTTAAAGTCATTTTTTCAGCCCACAGTGTCCCCATTTTTGCCTTGGATTTTGGCGACCCTTATATCGATCAAATTTTTGAAAATAGCAAGCTAGTCGCTGAAAAACTAGGTTTGAGTTCTGAGCAATATACTAACACTTGGCAAAGTGAAAGTGATATCGGGATTCCATGGATTAAACCAGATGTTTTAGAGTATCTCAGAGAACAGAAAGAACATCCAGAGCATTATATTTTTGTTCCTATCAGCTTCATTAGCGAGCATATTGAAGTCTTGTTTGACAACGATGTGGAATGTTATGACTTGTGTCAGGAATTAGGGGTGAACTATCATCGTCCACCAATGCCAAATACAGATTCTCGTTTGATTGATGCCTTGGTTAATACAGTCAGAGCTAATGAGGACAAAGAGTTTAAGGAATTTCTCCCAGAAGAAGAAACCTTTGATGAGTTAGTTCCTTCAGATGAGACGAAAAATATCTTGGCCGAATCTCAAGATTTACAAATGCCAGAATTTGTGAAAAAATTGATTGAGAAAAAAGGTCGGGAAAATGTTAAGATGCCTTATCTTATTAAGAAAATGCTTGAGAAAGCAGGTAAGTTACCAAAAGAGTAAAGAAAAAAGGATTTAGCTTTGCGCTAGATCCTTTTAATCGATTATTTTTTCTCAAGAAGAGCTTTGATTTCTTGAAGTACTTCCAATTCAGTTGGTCCAGCTGGAGCTTCTTCAACAGTTTCTTCTTTCTTAGTAAGGCTTTGGGCTTTTTCCATAGCTTTAATAACGAAGAAGAGAACAGTACCTACAACAAGGAAGTTGATAATAGCACTCAAGAATTTACCATATGTAACACCATTCCATGCAAGCTCAGCGATATTTTGTACTTTCGCAGCTTCCAAGGCTGGGTTCAATAGTAGAGGAGTGATGATATCATTAACAAATGAAGTAACGATTGCACCAAAAGCAGAGGCAATGATCACACCGACAGCAAGGTCAACAACGTTACCACGAAGCAAAAATGCTTTAAGATCTTTTAACATTTTCATAATTTCCTTTCAAAAAAATTCTTACTCTTAATTATATTTTAATTAAGAAGTTCTTGCAAGCTATATGTAAATTTTTTCTTATTTTTTAAAAATAAATACCTTACTAAAAATGTAATTGAGGATAATTATCAAGAATTGTGAAATAACGGTTTCAATACTATTAACCTTGTCTATATTATTATTTACAAATTGCCCGATAATATTAGGAAACTGAGTTACAAAGATAAAAGTTAAAAACAAGTCTAAAAGAAAAGTAGAAAGACGTGCTATAGTAAATTTTACTAAACGGCTTGGCCAATTCTCTCTAGCTTGCTTAAAGACAAGCCTATCATTTGTAATAAATGCAAAGAGGATACCGATACTATTTGCTAGTCCAGTAGCAAGCAGTTCTTTATGGGTTAATTGATAAATGACTAATCGGGATAGAATGGAGACAAGAGTAGTTGCTATACCAAAAAAGAGATAGGCTAAGAGCTCATTCTCGAAGAGACTTTGAATGCGTTTTTTCATACTTTTAGTATAGCATAAAGCAAGTTATTGTGCTATACTAGTAAGGTTGATTGAATCAACCCTTGGTGCTTAGCTTCTTTCACCAAGCATATTACACGCTGGCAACCGCCAAAGGAGAAAAGATGAAAAAATTAACTATTCGTGATGTTGCAGATATTGCAATCGTCGCTGCTATCTATGTCGTTTTGACTGTTACACCGCCCCTAAATGCTATTAGCTATGGTGCTTATCAGTTTCGTATTTCAGAAATGATGAATTTTATGGCTTTTTACAATCCTAAGTATATCATAGGAGTTACCATCGGTTGTATGATTGCTAATTTCTTTAGCTTCGGACTGCTAGATGTCTTTGTTGGTGGTGGATCAACCCTAGTATTCCTCAGTCTAGGTGTTTGGCTTTTTGCAAAATACAGCAAAGATTACCTCTTTAATGGATTAATTCGAAAAGATCATTTCTTCTTCTCAATCCTCTTTTCAATTTCCATGTTTACTATCGCTACCGAGTTGAATATTGTAGCTCAATTACCATTTTTCCTTACTTGGTTTACAACAGGAATCGGTGAATTTGCCTCATTAATCATTGGAGCGATTATCATTGGAAAAATTGGTCGTCGAATCGATTTAACTAAGTAGAACCAGAAAAGCTAGGTAGCTATTACCTGGCTTTTTCTTATGGAAAATTTCTAAGGAAACTTGACAAGATTTTCTAACTATAGTATACTTTTTAGGTAAGCTGATTTAGCTCAGTTGGCAGAGCGCATCCATGGTAAGGATGAGGTCGCCGGTTCAATCCCGGCAATTAGCATGATATTTACAGGGAAACTCTTGAGCACAAGAGTTTTTTTCTTATGCTCGCGAGAAAAAATTCTGACTTTTGTATAATAAAAGTCATCCTGCAAAGATTTCTTATTGACAAAACCACTTATTTCTAGTAATATAATAGACGCGATGAGTCGATAGGTAGTCTTCGGACTACTATTGAGCATAAGGAGGTCATAACGCAGGAGCGGACCTTGATGAGTTGTGTGAACCTGCTCATCACATGAAGATGCCTCTTAGTCCCTAGTCTAGCGACTGGGGATTTTTATTTTCCAAAAAATGATGAAAAAGCTTTGCAATTCATGGAAAAAGTAGTATAATACATCTATTATAGAAATTTTTAGAAAATTCCGAAAGAGGTTATTTATGGGATATACAGTTGCTGTAGTCGGCGCGACAGGTGCTGTCGGAGCTCAGATGATAAAAATGTTGGAAGAATCAACACTTCCAATCGATAAAATTCGTTTACTTGCTTCTGCACGTTCAGCAGGCAAGACTTTGAAGTTTAAAGATCAAGATATTACGATTGAAGAAACAACTGAAACAGCTTTTGAAGGAGTTGATATTGCTCTTTTTTCAGCAGGTGGTTCTACATCAGCTAAGTATGCACCATACGCAGTGAAAGCTGGAGCGGTAGTAGTAGATAATACATCTTACTTCCGTCAAAATCCAGATGTTCCTTTGGTTGTACCAGAGGTCAATGCTCACGCACTTGATGCCCACAACGGTATCATTGCCTGCCCTAACTGTTCAACAATCCAAATGATGGTGGCTCTTGAGCCAGTTCGCCAAAAATGGGGCTTGGACCGTATCATTGTTTCAACTTACCAAGCAGTTTCAGGTGCTGGTATGGGAGCAATTCTTGAGACTCAACGTGAACTTCGTGAAGTCTTGAATGATGGAGTGAAACCACGTGATTTACATGCGGAAATCTTGCCTTCAGGTGGTGACAAGAAACACTATCCTATCGCCTTCAATGCTCTTCCACAAATCGATGTCTTCACTGATAATGATTACACTTACGAAGAGATGAAGATGACTAAGGAAACTAAGAAAATTATGGAAGATGACAGTATTGCAGTATCTGCAACATGTGTGCGTATTCCAGTCTTGTCAGCTCACTCTGAGTCAGTTTACATCGAAACAAAAGAAGTGGCTCCAATCGAAGAAGTAAAAGCAGCTATCTCAGCCTTCCCAGGTGCTGTTCTTGAAGATGATGTAGCTCATCAAATTTATCCTCAAGCCATCAATGCCGTGGGTTCACGTGATACCTTTGTTGGTCGTATCCGTAAAGACTTGGATGCAGAAAAGGGAATTCATATGTGGATTGTTTCAGATAACCTTCTCAAAGGTGCTGCTTGGAACTCAGTTCAGATTGCAGAAACTCTTCATGAACGTGGCTTGGTTCGTCCAACTGCCGAATTGAAATTTGAATTAAAATAGTCATATCGTTTAGGAGTTCAGATGAACTCCTTCTTTGAAATAGAGAGGTGTTTCTCATGTCTTATCAAGATTTAAAAGAGTGTAAAATCATCACAGCCTTTATTACTCCCTTCCATGAAGATGGTTCCATCAACTTTGATGCTATTCCAGCTTTGATTGAGCATTTATTGGATCATCATACGGATGGCATTCTTCTCGCAGGGACCACTGCTGAAAGTCCAACTTTGACCCACGATGAAGAGTTGGAACTATTTGCAGCGGTACAGAAAGTTGTCGATGGACGCGTTCCTTTGATTGCGGGTGTAGGTACCAATGATACGCGAGACTCAATCGAGTTTGTCAAAGAAGTAGCAGAATTTGGTGGTTTCGCAGCTGGGCTTGCTATTGTGCCTTATTACAACAAACCTTCTCAGGAAGGAATGTATCAGCACTTTAAGGCGATTGCAGATGCTTCTGACCTACCTATTATTATCTATAACATTCCTGGGCGTGTAGTTGTTGAATTAACTCCGGAAACCATGCTTCGTTTGGCTGACCATCCAAATATTATCGGTGTCAAAGAATGTACTAGCTTGGCTAATATGGCTTACTTGATTGAGCACAAGCCTGAAGAATTCTTGATTTATACAGGTGAGGATGGAGATGCTTTCCATGCCATGAATCTTGGTGCGGATGGGGTTATTTCTGTTGCATCCCATACAAATGGGGATGAAATGCACGAGATGTTTACTGCCATTGCCGAGAGTGATATGAAGAAAGCCGCAGCTATTCAGCGTAAATTCATTCCTAAGGTTAATGCCCTCTTCTCTTATCCAAGTCCTGCTCCAGTTAAGGCCGTTCTTAACTACATGGGATTTGAAGCTGGACCTACTCGTCTACCTCTAGTTCCAGCACCAGAAGAAGATGCCAAACGCATTATAAAAGTTGTCGTAGATGGCGACTACGAAGCAACTAAGGCAACTGTAACAGGTGTCCTAAGACCAGATTATTAATAAAGACAATAAAATCCATGACCGATTGAACGATCATGGATTTCTTATTTTCCTAAACAGAATTGGCTAAAGAGTTGGGTGATGAGTTCATCTGGAGCAGCATCTCCAGTGATTTCTCCGAGAATTTCCCAAGTACGTGTCAAATCGACTTGAAGCAAATCAACTGGCATCCCCAGTTCAAGTCCTTCGTTAACGGCTTGTAGGCTTTCAACAGCCTTCTCAATCAAAGAAATATGACGGGCATTGGACAAGTAAGTAGCGTCTTGCTCGACTAAGCCAGCATTTTCAAAGAAGAGGTTGTTGATTCGCTCTTCAATCTTGTCGATGTTTTGGTTTTTAAGAACTGAAATACGGATGATATCTTCAGGGAGTTCCGAAGTTTCAATAGCTTCAGGAAGATCAGTTTTGTTAAGAAGAATAATGCGGTTAGTGTCCTGACTGATTTCTAAGAGTTGTCTGTCTTGAGCAGTCAGTGGTTCACTAGCATTTAGCACTAGTAAAACCAAGTCAGCTTCCTTTAGGGCTTTTTTTGAACGCTCAACACCGATTTGTTCGACGATGTCATCCGTTTCACGGATACCAGCTGTATCAATCAATTTGAGAGGAACACCGTTGATGTTGACGTATTCTTCGATGACATCTCGAGTAGTACCAGCAATGTCTGTAACGATAGCCTTGTCCTCACGCAAGAGATTGTTGAGAAGGCTAGATTTTCCAACATTGGGACGTCCGATGATAGCAGTTGAAATTCCTTCACGGAGGATTTTGCCACGACGGGCTGTCCTAAGGAGATTGGTTAGTAATTGTTCAAACTCCATAGTTTTTTCACGGACAACAGCAGTAGTGGCTTCCTCAACATCGTCATACTCAGGATAGTCGATATTAACCTCGACTTGGGCAAGAGTATTGAGGATTTCTTGACGGGTATTGTTAATGAGGTCAGAAAGGGAGCCGTCTAATTGCTTAACTGCAATGTTCATGGCCTTGTCAGTCTTGGCACGGATGATGTCCATCACTGCCTCAGCCTGTGTCAAATCCACGCGACCGTTTAGAAAGGCACGTTTGGTAAATTCACCAGGTTCTGCCAACCGAGCTCCTTCACGGATAGCCAGCTGGAGAATTTCATTTGTCACGGCAATCCCACCGTGGGTGTTGATCTCGATAATATCCTCACGAGTGAAGGTTTTTGGAGATTTCATAGCCCCAACTATAACCTCGTCCATAACCTTACCAGTTTGAGGGTCAACGATGTGACCGTAGTTAAGAGTGTGGCTGGCAACCTTGTTCAAGTCTTTTCCTTTAAAAATCTTTTGCGCAATAGCAAAACTTTCTGTTCCGCTCAGGCGGACAATACCAATAGCCCCTTCACCTAGTGGAGTAGAGATAGCAGCGATGGTATCAAATTCACGTGTAATCATAATGTTTCCTTTAATAAATAGCTCTTTTCTTGGAAATTTTTCCAAGTATCCTTTCAAATTGTAACAAATTTGAACTATTTCTTCAATGGATGCTACTTGGAGATTGAAAAAGCCTAAGCAATTCTGCTTAAGCTAGATTATTTGGTGCGCATTTCACCTTGAGGGAAGTAAGTTCCTTCTGGCATGTCGTTGATGATGACATGGACAGCAGATTGAGGTGCTCCAGTGTTACGGATAACAGCTTCCGTCACTTCCTTAGCAAGAGCTTTCTTTTGCTCGAGCGTGCGTCCTTCAAATAAATCGATGCGTACAAATGGCATAATAGCTTCCTCCACTAGTTTTGGATTTCTTCTATTTTACCACATTTTGCCGTTTAAAGCTTAAGAAAATTATGATATACTAGAATGTAGCAAAAATTTAGAAATGGACGTGAAGCAAGAAACATGGCACAGTTGTATTATCGTTATGGGACCATGAACTCTGGTAAAACGATTGAGATTCTCAAGGTGGCCTATAACTATGAGGAGCAAGGAAAAGGTGTTGTGATTATGACCTCGGCTCTGGATACGCGTGACGGTGTTGGCTATGTGTCGAGTCGTATTGGCATGAAACGCCCTGCCATTGCGATTGAGGAGACGACGGATATCTTCGGCTATATCCGAGACCTATCAGAAAAACCTTACTGTGTGTTGGTTGATGAAGCCCAGTTTCTTAAACGTCATCATGTTTATGATCTAGCTCGTGTTGTTGATGAGTTAGATATACCCGTCATGGCTTTTGGTTTGAAAAATGATTTTCGCAATGAACTGTTCGAAGGTTCCAAGTATCTCTTGCTTTTAGCAGATAAGATTGATGAAATCAAGACCATTTGTCAGTATTGCAAGAAAAAGGCGACCATGGTGTTGCGTACTCAGGATGGACTGCCCGTTTACGATGGAGAACAGATCCAGATTGGTGGTAATGAAACCTATATCTCAGTTTGTCGTAAACATTATTTTGCGCCAATGATAACCTCTAACAAGGAGCAAAACTATGACAATTGAACTAAGAGATGTTACAATGGAAAATTATTTTGATGTTTTGAATTTGGATGTCAAGGAATATCAAAAACAATTCATTGCAACCAACGCAATTAGTTTAGCTGAAGCATACGTCTACACTAAAAATGGAGATTTTGTAGCTCCATTGACAGTTTATGATAATGATGCAATTATAGGTTTTGTGATGATAGCTTATGATAAAAAGATCGGAATTAGTAGTGGAAATTATTTACTATTTCGTTTTATGATTGATAAGAATTTTCAAAATCAAGGATATTTTAAACCAATTATGGATAAAGTACTAGACTATGTTCGGACAGCGCCAGCAGGTTTAAGCAATAAACTTTGGTTGTCTTATGAACCAGAAAATGAACATGCAAGATATTGTTACCTCAGTTATGGATTTAAAGAAACTGGGGAAATATCCGAGAACGAAGTAGTAGCAATCTATGATTTAACAATTGAGAAATAAGGAGAAAAAATGAACATCTATGATCAACTACAAGCTGTAGAAGACCGTTATGAAGAATTAGGAGAGTTGCTCAGTGACCCAGATGTGGTTTCGGACACCAAGCGTTTCATGGATCTTTCCAAAGAAGAGGCTTCTACTCGTGATACGGTAACAGCCTACCGTGAGTACAAACAAGTCCTTCAAAACATCGTTGATGCCGAAGAAATGATTAAGGAATCAGGCGGAGATGCGGACTTGGAAGAAATGGCCAAGCAAGAACTCAAAGATGCCAAGGCTGAAAAAGAAGAATACGAAGAAAAACTGAAAATCTTGCTCCTTCCAAAGGATCCAAACGATGATAAGAACATCATCCTTGAAATCCGTGGCGCCGCTGGTGGAGACGAAGCAGCACTTTTCGCTGGAGATTTGCTAACCATGTACCAAAAGTATGCTGAAGCCCAAGGCTGGCGCTTTGAAGTTATGGAAGCTTCTATGAATGGTGTCGGTGGTTTCAAAGAAGTCGTTGCCATGGTTTCAGGTCAATCTGTTTACTCTAAACTCAAGTACGAATCTGGTGCCCACCGTGTGCAACGTGTCCCTGTGACAGAAAGCCAAGGCCGTGTTCATACTTCAACAGCAACAGTTCTTGTCATGCCTGAAGTCGAAGAAGTAGAATACGATATTGATCCAAAAGACCTTCGTGTCGATATCTATCACGCCTCTGGTGCTGGTGGACAGAACGTCAATAAGGTTGCGACTGCTGTTCGTATCGTTCACTTGCCAACCAATATCAAGGTTGAGATGCAGGAAGAACGTACCCAGCAGAAGAACCGTGAGAAGGCCATGAAAATCATTCGTGCGCGTGTTGCTGACCACTTTGCTCAGATTGCACAAGATGAACAAGACGCTGAGCGTAAGTCAACAATCGGTACTGGTGACCGTTCAGAACGAATTCGTACTTATAACTTCCCACAAAACCGTGTTACAGACCACCGTATTGGATTGACCCTTCAAAAACTAGATACCATTTTGTCTGGTAAATTGGATGAAGTCGTGGATGCCTTGGTGCTCTATGATCAAACACAAAAATTAGAAGAATTAAACAAATAATGAAATTAGCTCAATTATTTTCAGATTTTGAAGAAGAGTTGATAAGACAAGGAGAGGAAGCTGAAAGCCTCTCTTTTGTCTATCGTAGCCTGAAAAATCTTTCTTTTACAGATTTTGTCTTTGCCCTCCAGCAAGAGGTAAACAAGGAAGAAAAACAATTTGTAAAAGGAATTTTCCAACAGTTAGCAGCTCATAAACCAGCCCAGTACATCATTGGACAGACAGATTTTTATGGAATGCAGTTAACAGTTGATGAGCGAGTATTGATCCCTCGTCCAGAAACAGAGGAGTTGGTGGGGCTTATTCTGGCTGAAAATCCTGAGACGAATCTTTCAGTTCTGGATATTGGAACAGGTAGTGGAGCTATTGCTCTCGCTCTAGCAAAAAACAGACCAGATTGGTCAGTGACAGCAGCAGATATTTCCCAAGATGCTTTAGATTTAGCTAACGAAAATGCTAAAAATCAAAATCTTCAAATATTTTTAAAAAAATCTGACTGTTTTACAGAAATTTCTGAAAAATATGATATAATTGTTTCCAATCCACCCTATATCTCTCGTGAAGATGAGTCAGAGGTCGGTTTGAATGTTTTGCATTCGGAGCCTCATCTAGCTCTCTTTGCAGACGAGGATGGCCTAGCTATTTACCGTAGAATTGCGGAAGATGCAACAGACTATCTCAAAGATGGTGGTAAGATTTACCTTGAAATTGGATACAAGCAAGGTCAAAGTGTTCCTGAACTTTTTAGGAAACATCTTCCTGAAAAACGATTACGAACACTTAAGGACCAGTTTGGTCAAGATAGGATGGTTGTAATTGATGATGGACAGGATTAGACAAGAGTTGGAAAATGGTGGAGCGGTCGTTCTACCTACTGAGACAGTTTACGGTCTCTTTGCCAAGGCTCTAGACGAAAAAGCAGTTGACCATGTTTACCAACTCAAACGTCGTCCAAGAGATAAGGCGCTTAACCTCAATATCGCCTCTCTAGAGGACATCTTGCACTTTTCTAAGAATCAGCCAACTTATCTACAAAAACTTGTAGAGACCTTTTTACCAGGTCCCTTAACCATTATTCTCGAAGCTAATGACCGAGTTCCCTATTGGGTCAATTCTGGTCTTGCAACTGTTGGATTTCGGATGCCTAGTCATCCCATTACCCTTGATTTGATTCGAGAGACAGGACCTCTGATTGGACCGTCAGCTAATATCTCAGGTCAGGCAAGTGGAGTGACTTTTAATCAAATTCTAGAGGATTTTGACCAAGAGGTTTTGGGTTTGGAAGACGATCCTTTTCTAACTGGACAGGATTCAACTATTTTGGATTTGTCTGGAGACAAGGTGAAAATCTTACGCCAAGGGGCCATTAAGCGAGAAGATATTCTTGCTCGGTTGCCAGAGATTTCTTTTGAGGAGGAATGAGATGTTAAGAGACTTAAGAGAAACTGATGTGAAAGCAATATGTGAGATCAACCAAGATGCTTTGGGCTATTCTTTTAGTCCAGAGGAAACGGCTAGTCAATTAGCTAGACTATCTCAGGATTCCCATCATTTCTTACTTGCTTATGAGGATGAATCTACTCATGCCTTGCTTGGATATGTCCACGCTGAGGTCTATGAATCACTTTATTCTAAAGCAGGATTTAATATTTTAGCCTTAGCAGTTTCACCTCAAGCACAAGGGCAAGGTATTGGTAAAAGCTTATTACAAGGGTTGGATCAAGAAGCAAAAAGACGTGGTTATGGGTTTATCCGCTTAAACTCTGCCGATCATCGTCTGGGTGCTCATGCATTTTATGAAAAAGTTGGTTATACTTGTGATAAAGTGCAGAAACGATTTATTCGCATCTTTTAGTTTATTTTCTTGTTGCAAAACAAACTAAAGGACCAGTCACACTATAAAGGAGAAGACCTATGATTTTTGACAAAGACGATTTTAAAGCATATGATGCTGATCTCTGGAATGCTATTGCCAAAGAAGAGGAACGCCAACAAAACAACATTGAGTTGATTGCTTCGGAAAACGTAGTTTCCAAGGCAGTTATGGCAGCTCAAGGGTCTATCTTGACGAATAAATACGCTGAAGGTTACCCAGGACGCCGTTATTATGGTGGAACAGATGTAGTAGACGTGGTGGAATCTCTAGCCATTGAACGCGCAAAAGAAATTTTCGGTGCAAAATTTGCCAATGTCCAACCACACTCAGGAAGCCAAGCTAACTGTGCAGCTTACATGGCCTTGATTGAGCCTGGCGATACGGTTATGGGAATGGATTTGGCTGCAGGTGGTCACTTGACTCATGGGGCTCCTGTTAGCTTCTCAGGTCAAACCTACAACTTTGTTTCTTATAGTGTTGATCCTGAAACGGAACTCTTGGATTTTGATGCTATCTTGAAACAAGCCCAAGAAGTAAAACCAAAATTGATCGTAGCAGGTGCTTCAGCCTATTCTCAAATTATCGACTTCTCAAAATTCCGTGAAATCGCAGATGCTGTTGGGGCTAAGCTTATGGTGGATATGGCCCATATCGCTGGTTTGGTTGCAGCTGGTTTTCACCCAAGCCCAGTGCCATACGCTCATATCACTACAACAACGACCCACAAAACTCTTCGTGGCCCACGTGGTGGTTTGATTTTGACCAATGATGAAGACTTAGCTAAGAAAATTAATTCAGCTATTTTCCCAGGTATTCAGGGTGGTCCTTTGGAGCATGTTGTGGCAGCTAAGGCTGTTTCTTTCAAAGAAGTTTTGGATCCAGCCTTCAAGGAATATGCTGCCAATGTTATCAAGAACAGCAAGACTATGGCAGATGTCTTCTTGCAAGACCCTGATTTTCGTATCATTTCTGGAGGAACTGAAAACCACCTCTTCCTAGTGGATGTGACTAAAGTTGTAGAAAACGGCAAAGTTGCTCAAAACTTGCTGGATGAAGTCAATATTACCCTAAATAAAAACTCAATCCCTTACGAAAGCTTGTCACCATTCAAGACAAGTGGTATTCGTATCGGAGCAGCAGCCATTACTGCTCGTGGATTTGGTGAAGAAGAAAGTCGCAAAGTGGCTGAACTTATTATTAAAACCCTTAAGAATGCAGAAAATGAAGCTGTCTTAGAAGAAGTGAGAAGTGCGGTTAAAGAATTAACAGATGCCTTCCCATTATACGAGGACTAAAACTTTTATGGACATTTATATTAAGAAAGCTATTATTCATCAGTTCAGTCCGGATGACACCGACCTGTTCCTAGCGGATAAGTTTCTCAATATTACTCCAAAAATCGAAGAATACTTGCGTAAAAAAATTGAACGTGTGTATTCAGATGAAGCCAAGTCTGGGATTTTCGAGGAAGAAAATCCCTTCTTCAATCATATTACAGACGATTTGTTGGAGACATCAGTAACGCTGGCTAATCTCTGGAAAGAGGAGTTCAGCATTTCCGAAAATCTCAAGACCAATGACTTGATTTTTGTGCAATTTTCTAAAGAAGGTGTAGAACATTTCGCTTTCTTGAGAATTGCCCTGAGGGAGACCTTGACCCACCTTGGTGGAGAAGTTGATAATCCAATCAAGCTAACTCAGAATAACTTGCCTGGATTTGGAACGAGTGCCGACGAAGCCTTGGTGGTTAATCTTCAGAGTCGCAAGTACCACCTGATCGAGAAACGAATTAAGTACAATGGAACTTTTTTGAACTACTTTTCAGACAATCTTCTTGCTGTCGCTCCTAAGATTTCTCCTAAGAAATCTATCAAAGAACTGGAAAAGACAGCCCAGAGAATTGCCGAATCTTTTAATACAGATGATTTTCAATTTCAATCTAAAGTAAAATCAGCGATTTTCAACAACTTAGAAGAAAGCAATGAACTGTCGCCAGAGAAATTGGCCAACGACCTTTTTGACAATAATCTGACGGCTCGTTTGAGCTTTATTGATCAAGTCAAGGAAGCCGTACCAGAGCCTGTTCAATTTGATGAAATTGATGCCAGTCGTCAGCTTAAAAAATTTGAAAACCAAAAACTTTCCTTGTCAAATGGAATTGAGCTTATCGTTCCCAATAACGTCTATCAAGACGCCGAGTCTGTTGAGTTTATCCAAAACGACAATGGAACCTACTCTATCTTAATCAAAAATATCGAGGATATCCAAAGTAAATAATGTTTAAACGAATTCGAAGAGTGCTTGTACTAGCAGTCTTCCTTTTTGCTGGATATAAAGCTTACCGCGTTCACCAAGATGTCAAGCAAGTCATGACCTATCAACCCATGGTGCGAGAAATCTTGAGTGAAAGAGACACCCCAGCAAACGAAGAGCTTGTGCTCGCTATGATTTATACCGAAACAAAAGGAAAAGAAGGCGATGTTATGCAGTCTAGTGAGTCTGCTAGTGGCGCTACCAATACCATCAATGATAATGCCTCTAGCATTCGGCAAGGCGTTCAAACTCTGACAGACAATCTCTATCTGGCCCAGAAGAAGGGGGTAGATGTCTGGACGGCTGTTCAAGCCTACAATTTTGGACCTGCCTATATAGATTTTATCGCCCAAAATGGCAAGGAAAACACCTTAGCTCTGGCCAAACAGTACTCTCGTGATACTGTTGCTCCCTTGCTTGGTAATACCACTGGAAAGACTTATAGTTATATTCACCCCATTTCCGTTTTTCACGGTGCCGAACTCTATGTAAATGGAGGAAACTATTATTATTCTAGACAGGTGCAACTTAACCTTTACATTATCAAATGTTTCACTCTCTTTTCGACATCTGGTTAGTCCAGATGTTTTTGTTATAAGTTTTCTTTAAGATAGATATATTACTCTAGAAAGGTAAAGGAGGAAATTCCCTATGAGAAAGAAACTCTTTCTGTCCAGTGTTGCGGTCTTGTGGGCAGTAACAGCTATGAATAGTGTCCATGCAGCAACAGATGTTCAAAAAGTTATCGATGAAACCTACGTCCAACCTGAATATGTCCTAGGTTCATCATTGTCTGAAGATCAAAAAAATCAAACCCTTAAAAAACTAGGCTACAATGCCTCAACAGACACCAAAGAACTCAAGACCATGACACCTGATGTCTATTCTAAGATTATGAATGTTGCCAATGACTCAAGTTTACAGTTGTATTCATCAGCCAAGATTCAAAAACTGGGTGACAAGTCGCCTTTAGAGGTCAAGATTGAAACACCAGAAAACATCACTAAGGTGACGCAGGATATGTACCGCAATGCAGCCGTAACTTTGGGTGTGGAACACGCCAAAATCACTGTAGCAGCGCCTATTCCAGTTACAGGTGAGAGTGCCTTAGCCGGGATTTACTATTCGCTGGAAGCTAATGGAGCCAAGGTGCCACAAGCCAACAAAGATTTGGCTCAAGAAGAGCTAAAGGCTTTGTCCGATATCAATGCTGAAAACAAGGATAAAACTGGCTATGATGCTAATAAATTAAACGTTGCCCTAGCTGATATTAAGTCAGGGCTCGCCAAAGCTAAAGAAAGCAAGGGAAATCTGACAGAAGAAGATGTCCGTAAAATTGTTGAAGATACCTTGAAAAATTACAAACTCGATCAGGTTATAACAGGAAACCAGATCAATATCATCATCAATTTTGCTTTGAATCTCTCAAAGAGTGATATCCTCAGCAATGCAGACTTCACTAAAACCTTGAATGACCTTAAACAAAGCATCGTATCACAAGCTGGCGACAGTTTTAAAAATATCAACCTTAACTTTGATGCGGATAAGGTGCTAGAGGACGGAGGGAACTTCTTAAGCTCCCTCTGGCAAGCTATTGTTAACTTCTTCAAGAGTTTTGGTTCTTAAGAAATTTCATGGTATAATAGATGGTAACCGTAACGTTGCCGTCTTTTTTTGTCGGCCAATAGAAAGAGAAAATAATGTTAAAGAAAAATGATATTGTAGAAGTTGAAATTGTTGATTTGACCCATGAAGGTGCAGGAGTTGCTAAGGTGGATGGTTTAGTGTTTTTTGTAGAGAATGCTTTACCGAGTGAAAAAATCCTCATGCGTGTCCTCAAGGTTAATAAAAAGATTGGTTTTGGGAAGGTTGAAGAATACCTTCTCCAGTCACCACACCGTAATCAAGATCTAGATTTGGCTTATCTGCGTTCAGGAATCGCGGATTTGGGGCATCTTGCCTATCCAGAACAGCTCAAGTTTAAAACCAAGCAAGTTAAGGACAGTCTTTACAAGATTGCAGGAATTGCTAATGTAGAGGTTGCTGAAACGCTTGGTATGGATAATCCAATTAAGTATCGTAATAAGGCGCAGGTGCCTGTTCGTCGTGTTAATGGTGTCTTGGAAACAGGATTTTTCCGTAAGAATTCCCATGACCTCATGCCTCTAGAAGATTTCTTTATCCAAGATTCTGTGATTGATGAGGTAGTAGTAGCTCTACGTGACTTGCTCCGTCGTTACGACCTGAAACCTTATGATGAAAAGGAACAAGCTGGCTTGATTCGAAATCTTGTGGTGCGTCGTGGGCATTACTCAGGACAAATCATGGTTATTTTGGTAACAACTCGTCCGAAGATTTTCCGTGTGGAGCAATTGATTGAACAAATCATCAAGCAGTTCCCAGAGATTGTGTCTGTCATGCAAAATATCAACGACCAGAACACCAATGCGGTTTTTGGTAAGGAATGGCGCACACTTTATGGACAAGACTTTATCACTGACCAGATGTTGGGAAATGACTACCAAATCGCTGGACCAGCATTTTACCAAGTCAATACTGAAATGGCTGAAAAACTTTATCAAACAGCCATTGACTTTGCTGAATTAAAAGAAGATGATGTGGTCATTGATGCCTATTCTGGTATCGGGACGATTGGTCTTTCTGTTGCGAAACATGTCAAAGAAGTTTATGGTGTAGAGCTTATTCCAGAAGCAGTTGAGAATAGCAAGAAGAATGCCCAACTGAACAATATTTCAAACGCCCACTATGTCTGTGACACAGCTGAAAATGCTATGAAAAATTGGCTTAAAGAAGGGATTCAGCCAAGTCTTATCCTAGTGGACCCACCAAGAAAAGGACTCACAGAAAGCTTTATCAAAGCAAGCGCTCAAACAGGAGCAGACCGCATCGCTTATATCTCATGTAATGTCGCAACGATGGCGCGTGATATCCAACTCTACCAAGAATTGGGCTATGAATTGAAGAAAGTTCAGCCAGTGGATTTATTTCCGCAAACGCACCACGTGGAGTGTGTAGTGTTGCTACAACGAAAAAAAGGGTGAAAATCCTTGATTTTAAGCTATTTTACAAGCATTTTGTCTTTGTAGATAAAGGCAATTTTGACGTCAAAAAAGTCCTAAAAAGGCACATAGATGTATATGTATTTGTAGATGTCGTTTGCGCATCGGAAAAATGAATACAACAATAAATATTTATCTAAAGAGAGAACAATTGTATATTGTTCTCCTTTTTTTATTTTCAGGAGGAAAAATGACAAAAGAATTACAATCATCACGCTATATTGTCATTTCATTTTTAGTACGTGAAATGGGAATTGACATTGTTGAAGCCATCTCTCTGATGGCTGAATTAGAAAAAAGTGGTTTGGTTCACTTGGAATCAAGTGGAGATTTAACACTCAAAGAACTTGGAGGCGCGCTATGAAAAGAATTACCGCAAATCAATACCAAACTTCAGAACGGTATTATAAATTACCTAAAATTCTTTTTGAGGATGAGAAATATATGGATATGAAACTAGAAGTAAAGGTAGCTTATTCTATTTTAAAGGATCGTTTAGAATTATCTCTCAGTCGTGGTTGGATAGATGAAGAAGGAGCGGTTTATTTAGTATTTTCTAATTCTAACCTGATGAAGCTATTAGGTTGTTCGAAGTCAAAATTACTGTCCATCAAAAAAATTCTTAAAGAATATGACTTGATTGATGAAATCCAACAGTCTTCAAGTGAGAAAGGGAGACTAGCTAATAAGATTTATTTAGGAGAGTTGTCTTCTACCCCAGTAGCTAGTTCGAACAGGCCTAGTGTTAAAAAAAGACTAGGGCAGGATGAAAATGAAACGGCCCCCGTCTCTTATTCAGCCCCTAGTGAGACTGAAGTTAGTGAGACTAAATATAGTGAGACTGAATCTTTATTTATTGAGGATGAGGAAGAAAGGAATTCTCAACCTATTTTGAGAAGAAAAGTCGAAAAGGTCACAAAATATGATCGAGATTATATTTGGGGATTGGTACAAGATCAATTTAGACGAGAGGGTTTTTCTGAAACAGCCAGTGATATAGCTATGACTGATTTTGAGAGAATCTATCAGTATGCTCTTGACAATGTTCGCTTTGTTAGACGAGCGGAAGTTTTGGCTGAATTTGTGTTTAACGGCTTGTATTCTGTTTGGAATAACCGTGTTAGAAAAGGAGGTGGTTAAATGTCGCCAATCGAGTGGATATTAGTTATGCTCATTGTCATTTCAAGTGGTGTGACTATTTGGACATTGATAGTCGATCAGAAAGGGGTGATAAAGAAATGAAATTTATTGATTTATTTTCAGGTATTGGTGGTTTTCGACTTGGAATGGAAAGTGTTGGACACGAGTGTATTGGATTTTGTGAGATTGATAAATTTGCTAGAGAATCTTATAAGTCCATTTTTCAAACGGAAGGAGAAATAGAATTTCATGACATACGAGATGTTTCAGATGACGAATTTAAAAAACTTAGAGGGAAAGTCGATGTCATCTGTGGGGGATTCCCTTGTCAAGCATTTTCAATCGCAGGAAGACGATTGGGATTTGAAGATACTAGAGGCACTCTGTTCTTTGAAATTGCTCGGGCGGCCAAACAAATCCAACCACGTTTTCTTTTTCTTGAAAATGTTAAAGGCCTACTCAATCACGATAAGGGACGGACGTTCACCACAATCCTTACCACGCTTGATGAATTGGGGTTTGATGTTGAGTGGCAGGTGCTTAACAGTAAGGATTTTGGCGTTCCCCAAAACAGAGAGAGGGTGTTTATTATCGGACATTCTAGAAAGAGAGGTACCAGACTCTTATTTCCTTTCAGACGAGAAGGTCAAGCAACTAACTCTGAGACTTTAAAAACAATAGGGAATTTAAATCCATCAAAAAGTGGCATGAGCGGTAAAGTCTATTATTCAGAAGGTCTTGCACCAACCTTAGTTCGTGGAAAAGGAGAAGGATTTAAAGTTGCGATTCCTTGTATGACACCAGACAGATTAGAAAAAAGACAAAATGGTAGACGTTTTAAGGATAATCAAGAGCCAATGTTTACTTTAAATACTCAGGATCGCCATGGTATTGTCGTTGTTGGAGATTTACCAACTAGCTTTAAGGAAACTGGTCGCGTCTATGGAAGTGAGGGCTTATCTCCAACACTGACTACAATGCAAGGTGGAGATAAAATCCCCAAAATACTGATTCCAGAACCAATCCAATTTCTAAAAGTCCGTGAGGCAACTAAAAAAGGATATGCTCAAGCAGAGATTGGGGATTCAATCAATTTAGAAAGACCAAGTTCTCAGTATCGTCGTGGTAGAGTTGGAAAAGGTATAGCGAATACGTTAACAACTAGTGGGCAAATGGGAGTAGTAGTGGCTAGCTATGAAGGAGAAGATAAACAAGTTTACCAAGTAGCTGGTGTCTTAATTGATGGGCAATTTTACCGTTTGAGGATACGACGAATCACTCCTAAAGAGTGTTTTAGACTGCAGGGCTTTCCTGATTGGGCTTTTGAAGCTGCTAGAAAAGTCTCTAGTAATAGTCAGCTCTATAAACAAGCTGGTAATAGTGTAACCGTTCCTGTGATTGCTGCAATCGCAAAGAAATTAAAAGAAATAGAGGAAAAAGATGAAAGCATTAAATAAAGAATCAATACTAGATTGTGATGAATTAGAAACAGAATTACATGACGCAGAAATCAAACAGCTGGATGAACAAATATTTTTGATGCCCAATTATCCATGTGAGTTTGAGGTGACATTTTTAGATGATTACCATAAAAAATACAACTACCCCCTATTTTACGAATCCTATCTTCAAAACATTATGGAATTCCTTGAAAGTCAGGATATAAAGAACGGAGCTGATGCCTTTGTAGATGATCATCATAATCTTGTTTTTGTTTTATATGGACAAGGCTATCGAGCCGAGGGAAAAGAGGGAATACTTACAACCCAAGTAACTGTCAAAGCTTATGATGAAGACAAGAAACCGATTAACTTCGCAAATTTATTGGATTCCTTAATCGTCTCAGAATATCAAATGGAACCGAATCTTTGGGAGGTCTCCCATGATTGATCTCTATCTAAGTAAAAATAGCCAAAGAAATCAACTTCTTTTAGACTTCTTCCAAAACTATGGCATTGAGGTATCTTGTCATTCAGTTTCTGAAATGACAAAGGACAAATTAATTGAGATGATGAGCTATTCTTCAGATTGTTTCGAGTTTTTATCTCCTAATTTATTACGATTTAAGAACCGAGACAATCTAAAATTAACGGATTTCGTTGAGATGATTTTAAAAAATCCTGAACTAACCATCAGACTTCCTCTTGCGGTTTCAAATAAGCGAGTTTATCCAAATCTGAATTTGGAAGAAGCTAGAGCTTTATTGCCAAGAGATACGAAACAATTGATTTACATGGCACAAACACATTATTTATCTAACTAAAGGAGAAGCAATATGGCTGAACGATTTTGGGAGAACTTGTCCATTATTTTGGCTGAAAGAAATATTAGCTGGATTGAGTTAACCAGAAAAATGTTTGCGGGAGAGTTTCACTATCCAAGTGAATTGAACCGTTTGTATCAAAAGATACGCCACTACAAGATGGAACAACGAATGCCTCAAAGTCCATGGGTAGAAAGGATTGTGCAGGTATTAGATTTAGATTATGAAGATTTATTTCGGAGGTAACTATGAAAAGAATAATTCCAGTTTATATATTCCAACAAGTAAATGTCCTATTGGTATCTCTATACTTACTGAAATTTCTTTGTATCGGTGAGTTAACTATACTACAGATTCTCTATGGAGCGTCGCTCATTTCTTTTTTATGGATGTATGGCCAACGCAAACAAGCTCATAAGGTCAATATGAAATCTAGGATGAAATGGCTTGGTATTGGATTCATTAGCCTACTGATTATAAGTCTATGTTTTAGCCTAATCCATGCTCAAGGAACCACGAATCAAGCAAACTTAATTGGGCTTCAACATCAAGTTCCTTGGTTTTCATTTTTATTGTTCTTAATCAATGCGAGTATGGTTGAAGAATTTCTATATAGAGAAATGTTATGGAACTTGGTCAGAAAATTAGATATTCGAGTTGCTTTGACAAGTGTTTTATTTGCCTTAGCACATCATCCAGGAACCATTCTAGCTTGGTGTTTATATGTTTCACTTGGGATGTTTTTAGGGCTTGTACGCTATAAATCTGACTTATGGGGCAGTATGGGTCTACATTTAGTGTGGAACCTATCAGTCTATGTCTTATTTTTTCTTTAATAATAGCTGGTCCGTCTTACGTATGGATTAATTTTGAAATAAAAAAACTAAATGAATTGATTTTAAAGAAATAAAATGCTAACATATATAGAAGATGTTAGCATTTTATTTCTAAGAAAGGAGAATGATATGGTTGATAAAAGAGAGAAACTGATGAACTCTTTCAATCAGTATGGTTTTTTAACTTTTAAACAAGTAATAGATGAAAATTTACACTACAAAACCTTATTAAAAATGGTTACAGAAGGAAAAATCGATGCTGAAGAAAAAGGGTTATATCGCTTACCTGATATTTATTTAGATGAGTGGTTTGTCCTTCAGTATCGATTTCCAAAGGGAATCTTTTCTTTGGAGACAGCACTTTGGTTACATGGTTTATCTTTGACCATCCCTTTTAACATGACGATGAGTTTTCCTTATGGTACGAATACCAAAAACATTAAGGAAGCAGATATATGTCCTATTATCTTACGCTCTCACTATAGTGAAGGAATTGTTGAAATAGAGCGTCTTCCTGGTCAATTTATTAAAGTTTATGAAATTGAACGAGTTTTGGTTGAATGTCTAAGACCAGTTCATCAGGTGGATCTTCAAATTATTGCACCAGCGTTTAAAAAATATTTTCAACAAAATCAAATTAATTTACACAAATTATTTTATTATGCCCAGCTATTTAAAGTAACTGATAAGTTACAATCTTATACGGAGGTGCTATCTTAATGTTTTCAAATGCGAATAGCTTTAAAGCAAAAATCAAAAATATTTCAAAAGATAAGGAAATTCCAGCTCAACAAGTACAACAACATTATTTAATTGAGCAAGTGTTAAAGATGATTTCTACTAGTTCTTACAGAGATTCCTTCATTGTAAAAGGAGGGTATCTAATAGGTCAAATGATTGGACTAGATAAGCGAACCACAATGGATTTAGATGTCACTCTGAAGGGAACCGAAATGAGCAGAGAAAATTTGATTCATATCTTTGAAGAGATTCTTTGTTCTAAAACTGATGGATTTTCATTTTCAGTAGATAAGCTAGAACCTATTCGCCAAGATGATGAATATGGAGGATTTTCATTAAAATTAAATGCAACTTTTGATACATTAAAGGAGGTTGTTTTTATTGATATTACTACTGGTGATAAGATCACACCAAGAGAAATTACTTATTCAATGACTTCTATCTTTACTAATGAAAGCATCAAGATATGGACATATAATCTAGAGACTGTACTTGCTGAAAAGTTAGAAACAATCATCAGTAGGGGACTAGCTTCGACGCGTCCACGTGATCGATATGATCTTTTCACCTTGTATAAACTTAGAAAAGAAGAGATTAATCTTGAAGTATTAAAAAATGCACTGGAGAATACGGCAGAAAAACGTAAAAGTAAAGATACTATTTATAATTGGGAAGAACAAGTGAGAGGAATTGAAATTTCTGATTATCAGAAAGAGCTATGGATTCGTTATCAACGCCAATTTAAGTATGCTAAAGATATCTCATTTGATAATTCTGTTCAGATTATTAAGGAAATTATGCAACAAATATTTTAGTACAAAAGTAACTCATTAGTAAAGCAGTGAGTTGCTTTTTTTATTATGTGACTATCAGTCCGTCTCACTTTGTTAGGTGCGAGACAAACAAATCACCCGTTAGACGGGTGGTCATGATTTTTGATTTTTTCTAAAAACCGGGAAAATCTATCTTGAAAGTACCTATTTAGGCAAGTGGATCTGTAAGCACATTTTAGTAAATAATTTGATTGCTGAATACTTGACTAATACTGCGTTTAGAGGGATATATAGTGTGTAAAAATTTCTTGTTGGGGAAAAATGAACATAAGAAAAATTGAAGCAAAGAATAACAAAAGAAAAAAGAGAATTTGTGCATATGTTCGAGTTTCGACAACCAACGGAAGTCAACTTGATTCGCTAGAGAATCAAAAAGTTTATTTTGAAAAGTTGTATGCTGAACGTGAAGATGTTGATTTTTTGGGTGTTTTTTGTGACAGAGGGATTTCAGGTTCAAAGTATGAAAGACCTGATTTTCAAACTATGCTAGATGCTTGTAGAAAAGGACAAATTGACGTTATCCATACTAAGTCAATATCTAGGTTTGCAAGAAATCTTATCAATGTTCTTAAAATCAGTCGAGAATTAAAAACTCTTGGTATTGATATCTTTTTTGAAGAGCAGAATATCCATACCTTATCTAATGAAGGTGAAGTTGTCTTGACTGTGTTAGCAAGTTTGGCTGAGGAAGAGTTACAAAGCATGAGCGGAAACCAACGGTGGAGTTTTCGTAGAAAGTTCCAGAAGGGAGAATTACTCATTAATACTAAACGGTTTTTAGGGTATGATTTAAACGAAAAAGGTGAACTTGTTATAAACCAAGTAGAAGCGCAAATAGTAAGAACCATCTTTTATAGTTATTTAGAAGGAATGGGTACACATAGGATTGCTAAAAAGCTTAATGAGGACAAGGTTCCAACTGTAACAGAAAAGAAATGGTATAATAGCACAATTTGTAGTATCTTAAAAAAACGAAAAATACAAAGGCTCTTTACTGCTTCAAAAATACTTTCATGATGGTGTAAACGGTCCAAAGAAATTAAATCAAGGACAGTTGAAACAATACTATATCGAAGATAATCATGAAGGAATTGTATCTAAGGAAATATGGGAAAAGGTTCAGGTAAAAATGAAAAGCCGTTCTCGGATCCAAGGTACAAATAAAACCTATAAATTTTCCAGAATGTTAAAATGCCAATATTGTGGTTCAACATTAAAAAGACAGGTATCTTATAAGAAAAAGATTGTTTGGTGTTGTTCCAAATATATCAGAGAAGGAAAAAAGTCATGTAAAGGTATGAGAGCCCCTGAAAGGGATATTGAAAATTGGAAACTAAGTTCACCAGTAATTGTGTTAGAAAGGATAGAAGATGGAGAAAAACATTACGGTTATCTACAGCAAACAGTCATATCTCAAATTCAGAAAACAATCAGAGTAGCCGCTTATTGTCGAGTGTCTACAGACCAAGACGAACAGCTATCAAGTTATGAGAATCAGGTCAATTATTACCGTGAATTCATCTTAAAACATGAAGATTATGAGTTGGTAGATATTTATGCAGATGAAGGTATTTCAGCAACTAATACAAAAAAACGTGAAGCTTTTAACCGACTGATACAGGATTGTAGAGAAGGTAAGATTGACAGAATTTTAGTTAAATCTATTAGTAGATTTGCTAGAAATACATTGGACTGCATTAAGTATGTAAGAGAACTGAAAAATCTAGGTATTGGAGTAACTTTTGAAAAAGAGAATATTGATAGCTTAGATTCAAAAGGGGAAGTACTACTAACTATTCTATCGTCACTTGCACAGGATGAATCAAGATCTATTTCAGAAAACTCAACTTGGGGAATTCGTAAGAAGTTTGAGCGTGATCTAGTTCAGGTAAATACTACAAACTTTATGGGATATGACAAAGATGAAAAAGGAAATCTTATTATAAACCCTGAACAAGCAAAGGTAGTAAGGTATATATTTGATAGATTTCTAGAAGGATACAGTCCAGAATTTATTTCCAAAGAGTTAAGAGAACAGGCAATACCAGGTTGCACAGGTAAAGCAAAGTGGTGCCAAGTGCTATATGGAAAATGCTTCAAAATGAAAAATACAAGGGTGATGCTTTGCTTCAGAAAACCTATACCGTTGATTTCCTGACGAAGAAACGAATTGTTAATGATGTGCAAGTTAATCAATATTATATTGAAAACAATCATGAACCAATTTTAAATAAAGAGAAGTGGGAGATTGTTCAGTTAGAAATAGCAAGAAGAAAGAGATTTAGAGAATAACATAAGCTTCAATTTTATATCATGCAGAAAGAAAACAATCACTTTACAACAAAAGTATTTTGTGCCGAATGTGGTTCAGCATTTGGTAGAAAAAATTGGACTACAAGTCGAGGTAAACGTAAGGTTTGGCAATGTAACAATCGATATAGGGTCAAAGGACAGATTGGCTGCCAGAACAACTATATTGATGAAGAAACGTTAGAGAAAGCCGTAGTAATGGCTGTAGAACTACTAAGTGAGAATGTTGACTTGTTGCACGGAAAGTGGAACAAAATCCTAGAAGAAAAGCGTCCGCTAGAAAAGCACTATAGTTTGAAGTTGGCTGAAATGATAAACAAGCCCTTGTGGGAATTTGATTATCATGAGATGTGTCAGATATTGGATAATATTATAATTACAGAGGATGGACAGATAACTGTCAGATTCTTAGAGGGAACTGAGGTAGATTTGTAGAGTAGACGAAAGGTTATAATGACAGTGGGCAACCATTGTGGTTATAGCTTTTTTTTGCATTTTTGTGATAGAATATATAATATTAGAGATAGTTGGAGTTGTAGTAAGAATTATGGAAAAAGAAACTTTTCGTGAGAGATTAAAGAGTCCTGAGTTTGAGGCGGTGATTTTGCCAATTTTTGACTTTTTTGAGCCGTTTATACATCAGGAATCAAAATTTAATGAAAGTGAAGATGAAAATGACTCTGATGAATCAGTATTGAAGTATTATCAAATGTTGGTTGAGCAGAACATCAGGGAAAGTATCTCAGTATTACGTAAAAAAGTTAGTTCAAAAGATTATGTAGCTATGAGAAGTTTTGTGTTGTCTCTTCAACAAAATACAATTCAATTTTTAACTAATGAGAAGTACAGAACGAAAGTTAAATGGAAAAAGATTTTGAATTCCTATATAAATGTTTCGAGAATTTTTTTAGAAAACGAAAAATTACAACTTCTTCACGATGGTTTTCCTGGAGTGGGGCAACAAGTAGTTTTGGCGATTAGTTTGATAGACTTACAAGAAGATAATATCAAAGCAAATGATGAAATTCAAAACATCTGTGATTTGTTTGCGAATGATCCGAATGTAATGGTTGTTCCTATTCATGGATGCTCTACTGATGTATTTAGAACAATTTTGGATAGATTCCCTGTACTGAATATTATCCATTTAGCGGGCCATACATATACGAAACCTAACGGGGAGATACTACTTTCTTTTGTAGATTCAAACATTACTTTTATAAAATTTAGTAATTGGATTTCTAACCATAGATTTTATTGTTCATTTCTTAACTGTTGTTCAACTTTAGAGTTCGCATTGTATTCACGTTTACAAAATTCAAACTTTTCTATTTTTCATAGAGGGATAGTTGAATCGAGCATAGCATATGAGTTTTCGGAACATTTCTATAAAGTGATTCAAATTAGTGGAGATTTTAATCAAGCCTGGGAACTAGCTGTTGCAAATTGTACTGAGGTCCCCTTGAATTACGTCAATTGTTAGTATGTTTAGTTATATAGGGAGGTAGATAGTGATATGGCTAATAGCACTGAGAGGATTGGCATACATCATTGTGGATGTATTGCAGAAAGAAATAGTTGGATGTTTAGAGAGCAGCCAGTTAATGATATAGGTATAGATGCTCATATGGAATTTGTTGTAGATGGTAAACCAAGACAACACCTTGCATTACAAATCAAATCAGGACCAAGTTGGTTTAGGGAGAAAAAAGATAACTGCATTATTTTTCGGACCATAAATGAGAGACAGTATAATTATTGGACGATGAATTCTCTTCCGTGTATAATTGTTCTGTTTAATCCTGATGATGGTATGTGTATCTGGCAAGAGTTAACTCCTAAAACAATTAAAAAAACTAAAGAGGGAGGAGGCAAAGGATATTATGTGAAAGTTCCGATAAATCAAGTTTTTTTGGATAAACAATCAAATAATCACCTTCTTTCCTATACGAATTTACCGCAACATATTCAAAATTATAACTTTCTACTATCTCAGAAAAAATTTATGGAAATTATACAAAATGGAGGTGAAGTTAAACTACATTCAACAGAGTGGGTTAATAAGTCTAGTGGTAAAGGTGATACTAAGTTAATTGTTAATGATGGTCAAGAAACTAAAGAGTATGCCTATCCTTATTGGTTTCCGTTTACACCGTATACCGATGTTTTTCCTCGATTATTTCCATGGGCAGATTTTTCTGTTGATGAAGAATTTCTTGAAGAAAGTGATTATGAATTATGGCAACAACTTCATTGTTGCTATGATAGTGAAATGGATGATTGGATTGTTGTAGGAGACACATTTGAGCAATTCCGCCCAAAATTAGACCCTATGCGCTACGTTGACCATGCTGGTGAAGTTGCAGAATATATGTTGATTCTCAGTTTGAATGAATTGGGAAAATCGTTCTTAGAGGTAGAGAAATTTATATCTGAAACTAGACCATACACCAAAGCAAGACCAGAATCAAAAGATGAATAAAGGAGAATAATCATGAAAAAGCTTAAACTTAATAGTGGTATGAAATCAGAAAAAACTATAGATGGATATAGACTAAATCCTACTGAGAAGTATGTTATTAATTTAAAAAATGAAATGGGATTTGCAATATCTACAATGCAAGCAATTCATATGTTTGGTTTTCCCCCAGCATTTAAAAATTGGCATGCTTGGCTATTTGAGAATGGTTTTAGTATGGAAACACCAAATCCAACAAATGAATTTGTAGCAAAGTTTTATGGAAGAGAACCTCTTTGGAAAACTCCATATTCAATGGGGATAGTTGTAAAAGCAGAGGAAGATGATGATTACTACATTGTTATGGAATGCAGTAGTAAAAATACAGGTTTCGAACACACTCAAATTCTTCTTAATATGGGTGGTTGTATGCAAGAAGATTACACCCACTTGATGTTTGAATTTCCTGAAAAATAATAATCGGTCAGTAAGTTACAGTTTGCTTTATGGATGGAGCTGAAGTCGTATTATAAAACTCTAAAAGTATAGATAAATTCTCTGTTTTTGGTATATAATAGAGTTCAAGAAAGAAGATTAGTTATCATGGAGAACGTGTTACAATGGAATATTCTTAATGAAAAAGAATTTATACTTTGAAAGAATTGTATAAATCAATATGTGGTTTAGTAGTCCAAACTGGGACTTTCATAAGTAATTAATAGTGCAGAGGTATTAACAATATGAAAATTGAGATAAGGTCTCTAAGTTTTGATAAAGTCAAAGATAAGTATGATTATTTATTGAAGGAAATTGATAAACTTCCCGAAAATGATAAGGAAATAATATTAGATTTTAGATTTCTTAGGTGGGCGGAACCGATTGCAATGATATATTTTGGTTATCAATTTAGAAAAATTATTGAAGGCCTGGAAGGAATAGTAGTTTCTATCATTGAAGGTACTGGAAAAAATAGTGGTTACTATGGATGGGCTTATTTAAATATTTTGTTCCACATGCTACTGAAGGTAAAAAATACTGGTCATGTTCAAGGAAATAATACCTATATCCCCATAACAAATATAAATGTAAAAGAAGAGTATGGGAAAAGTTTCTTACGTGGTGAATATTTCTAGAGGGGAGATTATATCATTGGTCGTGCTACTCAATTTGCGCAGATAATTACAGGTCGCAGTGAGTTGCAAGAAATATTGAAATATATTATCAGAGAAATAATTAGAAATGTTCCTGAACATTCAGGTAAAGACGATTTATGGATTTGTGTTCAATCTTGGCCTAGTAGTATCTATTCCAGAGCTCAAATTGTAATAATGGATGAAGGAATTGGAGTTCATAGGAGCTTAACGGAAAACAAATTTCATAAAAGAGAGAATGAGACCAATCTTGATTCATTACGTTCAGCAATAAGACCAGGTATATCTAAAGCATTTCGAAGAGGAACAGAAAATAGGGATACTGATAGATGGAGTAACTCAGGATTTGGACTATATGTAGTAAGTTAGTTATGTAAGAAATTAAATGGGAGATTTTTATTAATAAGTGGTGCTAACTACGTTTATACAAGTGGCGATATTGAAGAAATTGAATATGGATTGAATCAATTAGATGGAACATTAGTTGCAATTGAACTTCCACTCCAGAATACCGATATTGATAGTACTGCACTGTTGAGTTCAATAATTGAAACTGGAGAAAAAACGGCAACTCACGATATAGTTTCTATTTCTAAAGCATCATTTCCATCTAGAAATATAAAATTTTAATGTATTTAGTTCAATAGTATAATACTAATTTTGAGCAACTTGATTTCGTTCTATAGTATTGGTAGGCACTATCATTACATGTTGAATGTGTAAGCTTGTTAGTGAAACGTAGCTAATCTTCAAAAGGTTCTCCAAACCTTTTGAGTCCCACAAACGCATCATATTGAGGTAGTGGGATTGCTGGTGAAAGAAGGATAAACCCCACAGTTTCAGAGTTTAGAAAAGGCTTGATTTCAAGCCTTTTTGTCATTATCGAGAGGAGTATCAGTTTAATTGTTTGAAGTGAGGTAGTCGGAATAATAGCAGAATTATTTAAAATCTATTTCCAAATACACATGGGAGTCAAAATGGCAAAAATATAAAGGTGTCTGTGGGTGTATATTGCTCCCTTTTTTATTAGGAGTTTTTTTCTATATTTTTGGAGTAGTGATTTAAATATTGTTCATAAATACTTTTTTCTCCAAGTATTTCAAATACTTGGAGTGCTTGTTGCATTTTAGATTTTCCAGCATTAGCATCATGGTGAAATTCAAAATATCCTTGTGCGTAGAGAAATACAGTTTGTTCATAATAATTTAGTTCATTTTCTAGTAATTGTGATATTTCTTTTATTAGGTATTTACAATTTTCAAATTGTTCAATGTCAACGCTTGATATTAAGCAATTAATTGAGAGTTGCGTAACTAACTTTTTATTAGTTTTATTTAGAGAAGAGTAGATATAATTTTTTAACATTTCTTTTGTAAGTAAGAACAATGCTTCATATTTTATTGTTCGGGCACAATTTCCCAGAAGAATAATTTCATAATATCCCCACCTTTCAACTTTAAAAAGAAAGTCTGTTAATTGAAGGATTTCTTCTTCAGTTGGAGCGACATCATTATCTAGTGTGTGTATGATAGACTTTATCATTGTTTTTTCAAATGAATTTAAATTGTAATTTGAGGAATCAGAAAGTAAAGTTGAAATATTTTGGATATTTTTTAAAGAATACTCTTTTCTAATATACTGTATCAAGTTAGCAAACGATTCAGTTTTTGTATAATCATTATCATGTAAAATGAGAAATTCATCCAGAGATATATGTAATTTGTCCAAAATATTAATCAGTCGGATGCAAGATATCTCTGATTCGCCTCGCTCAAAACGAGAAATCTGTGATTTCGATAAATTATCATCAGCAATAGAGCACAAGCTGATTTGTTTCCCTTTACGAATTTTTCTAAGTGTTGTACCAAGTTTTGATTTCATATTTTTCCCACTTTCCCAACAAAATTTTAAATACTTTTTATTTATTATACAATAATTAAAAAGTAAAAGGAGGAATAATATGAAAAAAATATCAAAACTTATACCAATTTTGATATTGGTGATGGATATTATTATCATTGTTGGAGGATAAAATGCTTAGGTGTACACCTAAGTCTTTAGATACTCTAAAGACTTAGTATTAAGGAAGATATTTATAAATGATAGTCAGATTAATATTTGAATTGCCTTTGGTAATAAATCACAAATTATTATATTTAAAATAAGAATTTCCCTGCATCAGCGAACTCGTTTATATTTTATTGTTTGCAGTTTCGAGATTTAAATATTTTATTTATACGACTCATGAATCTATTATAATTGAGGTAGAAATTTTATGAAAATAGTTTTACTTGTAATTGATGCGTTAGGGCTGAAAAATGAACAGTCATTCGGAACATTAAACAGGATTTTAAAGTATAGTAGTGCAAATAATTTTTTCTCAACCTTTAATATTTGTAATAAAGAATTGAAAAAACAAGAAATAAATAACATTAATGTAAATAGTACTTATATCACTCCTTCAACTAGAATTCCAGATTCATATTTAGGACATTCTGAGATGATTGATGCAAGAATCGAAGTACAAGAAGTTTTCATTACGGAATCTTTGTGTGAAAAATTATCATTTTTATCAAAATATGGAGAAGTGAGATTAGACAATGGAATCATTTTAGTAGGAGATAAATTTGTCATTGGGAATAATGGGGAGTGTCAACCTGGCTTGAATTTAAACATTCTCTGGTTAACTAAACCAAATATAGGAGAAAAAGAAATGGACAAATTAGCTCAAAATTTGTTAAACGTTTCTAATTGTACTAGGGTGATACAAATGTGGGGAAATGAGGTAACTTTAGAAGAAGTATACAATAAAGCAATTAAGGAAAGAAATTACTTGGGCAAAACATATGAATTTCTCTGTATACCACCACTTAATATTTATAATGAAAAATATCAGGTGAAGCACTTTGGTAAGGAAGCAACTAATAGAAACTTGTTGGAAACATTGGCCGAGTCAGGAATCAATATTCAATTAATTGGAAAAGTTGGGAAAATGTTTACACTGAATTGGAATAATGTAAAGATAAACTATTCAGGAGCGGACACTCAAAAAACCATAAACGAATTGATTGAACATATCTCGAATCAAGATAATAATTGTTTTATTTTTTGTAATATTCAGGAAATTGATTTAGCTGGCCATGAACAAAATATTGAAAAATCTGTTAAAGTGTTAAGGATAATTTCGGATAATTTAATGAAAATAGTCAATGAGGTTGAAGAAGATGATATTATAATAATTACAGCTGATCATGGAAATGATCCAATGGATGGAAGCACATTTCATTCATATGAAGATGTACCACTAATTATTTTATCTAAAAAGAATATGTGTTTTAATCGCGATTTTGGTATAAGTCTGAGAGAAATCGCTTATTCAATTGAGAGGCTTTTTGGATTAAAAAGTACTGGGAAGGAGCTATTTTATAGTGAAAATTAATAGTAAGACTGCGGTTACATTTGGAAGATTCAATTACTTTTCAAAAGGTCATATATATTTCTTTGAAGAGATACTAAAAAAATGGGAAAAATTAGTGATTGTCTGTTTAGAGAACTCTACTAGTGATGAACGGTTAGACACCTCAGATGATTTGCTTCTTAATGTTTTTTACAAAGAATGTGATGCAAATTTTGAAAAGACTTTGCTTCCAATCACAACGAGATTGGAAGCGATAAATATTTTTGCAAAAAAATATCCAAATAGGGTAACGGTGACTCAAGGTGGAAGACCAGAAAACAGTCCAAACGATTTTAATAGATGTTTTCCCGTAAGTCAATTTGATCTGGTATTTAGTAAGGATTATAGCAAGTACTTTGATCTTTTAAGATTTGAAGCGTTCGAAAAAATTTTAGAGAGAAAGGTAATTGCGATACATCCTTCGAAATATATACATAATACAGAAATTGCTAGACTGTCTGATAAAAAGGATATGTTTTGGCCTGAGGTTTGGAACTACTATAAAAAGAAAGGTATCAGAGTATAAATCAATGTTTTTTGAAAATAGGGATGATATACATATATTCGAGAGGATAGTTAGTCAATTAAAAAATCATACTATTTTGCCAAGTAGTAATTTAGTTAGAAATGATGAAAGTTATTTTACATTTAGTCCATTTCAAGATACTGAGCAATTCTTTATAAAAAAATCACTAAATAGTGGAATAAAAAAACAGTTTTGTGTACGTTATATCAATAAACTAGACTTAACAAATCCATTATGCCTAAATAGCCAATTGACCATTACGATTCAAAATTATAATCGAATAAATCAAGTAAGTGAAATGGAAAAAATCATAAAGATAATTTCAAAAATTATCAATAAAAGTTTGATTATAGAGGTACCTGTATCGATAAAAGAATATTTTCATAACTTTAACGGTTCTATACGATATACCTCTGATGTTAAAAAAGCTTCTTTACCTGACGTTGAAGGAGAGCATTATTATCTAAGATTATATACAGATTATTATGATGAAAAAATTGTTGTTGGAAATTTTTTACTGGTTGATTTCAATAAAGAAACTAACATTTCACAATTAGATAGTATTTTTTTTCAAGAACGTATAGGAATGATTCAAGAAAATGTAGAATATATTTTTCAGCGGAAAAAATATCACTATTGTTATCAATTATTAAAGAGTAAACAATTAGAAGAAATCAATATTCATCGCTTATTAAATGATTTTATAACTATATCTACCTTATTTGAGAACAATATTTTACCTACTGCAAAGGGGATTGGTAGTGAGTTGTCTCGGAAAATAAAAGATTTATTCATTTATTCCAAATATTATTGTAATCTTTCCAGTGATGAATTGATTTATTTTTATAATGAATTTTTAAAATATTTTAAAATAGCTAAGCACTCGGAAAGATTATTTAGTGATAAAATAAATAAAATTAAAGTTGGTTTAAAAAACAATATCAATAGTATCAAAAATATGAATTCTCTTGATTGGGAATATTACCATAATACATATGGGATTCCGAAAGAATACTTTGGAATCATGGATCAGATTTCAATAACAGATTATAATTTTAGGAGAGCATAATGGATTATATAAAAAAAATAAGAAAAAAGGTCGGTAAGGATAAAATTTTTTTAAACTTTACTAGTGGAATACTGCATAATTCTGGGAAAATACTTTTACAAAGAAGAGCAGATAGAGGAACATGGGGATTACCTGGAGGTGCTATTGAATTAGGAGAATCAGCTGCAGAAGCGTTGGTGAGAGAATTTTATGAAGAGACGGGAATTAAAGTTATACCTGTGAAACTTCAAAATGTTTATACAAAATATACTGATTCATATCCGAACGGTGATGAAGCACAAGTTATTACTATTTTGTATTTAGTTAATGCCGTAAATGATTTTATTGACCATAACTTTAACAATGATGAAACCCTAGAATTAGCTTTTTTTGATTATGATGAAATTCAAAATCTAAAAATTGTCAATCAACAACATGAAGATATGATTAAGGATTTTTACGAAAAAGATACTCCGGTAGAAAGGTAATTTTTCAGAATCGGAAAATAATATCCAATTCCTTTAGTAACTACAAAATATTTACCTGCTTTATAAAAGTGTTAAAACTAATAATTCAATAGAAAGTTAAAATTGATGAAAAATATACTTATCTTACATCCATATAGAGAAAACTATACAGATATACTCAGTTGTCTTCCTACTAATCATCACTTCACCTTACTAATTGATGAGTCAAAGAGAGAGTCGTTTAGAGTTAAATTACCCAAAAATGTTAAATTGGCTGGTGTTGCTGGAGACCAGAATACACGTAGAGAAAAGGCAGAAAAATTACTTAAATCAGAGTCTTTTGATGCGATTATACCTTTAGATGAATTTGATATCCTATTAGCGGCAGAACTGAGAGAAAAATTTCATATTGGAGGTCAAAAAGTAGATGAAGCGATTATTTTTCGTGATAAAAATGTAATGACAAAAAGAGTTAAAGAGTTAGGAGTTAGAATTCCTGAATCACAAAAAATAGATTGTTTTTCTGAACTTCAATATTTTTTTGATAGACATCAAGATATTATTTTAAAACCATTAAGTGGTGCAGGGTCTGTGGACACTTTCCGTGTTCAAACAATTAATGATTTGGTTAAACTAAAGGAAAGTTTATTTAATCAAGGGGAACAAATACTTGTTCAAGAGTATATTGAGAGTGATATTTATCATATTGATGGTTTTGTGAGCAATGGTGAAATTATCTATTGTGAGCCTTCTAAGTATCTTTATAATCCATTGTTAATCAAACAAGGAGGCTCAGCAGCAGCTGTTTCGTTAGATAAGGACAGCACTGGCTATAAGGAACTAGTAGGTTATGCTATTTTTTTATCAAGTAAATTGGATTTACAAGGGACATACTTATTTCATTTAGAAGTCTTTTATGATTTGAAGGATATTATTTTTCTGGAAATTGCCTGCAGAATCGGAGGCGCACGTATTAGGCAAAATTTAGAATATAAATTTGGTTGCAATCCTCTTAAGCTGCTGATTTATAGTATCAGCGGAGAAATATTACCTGAACTTCCCAAAGAATTTCCAAATACAGGTTGGCTTCTAACCGCAAAACGAGCAGGAACTATTAAAGAATTACCAACTATAACTAATGAGATAAAACAACAGTTTTCTATTTTTGATTATATCGAGTACGTGAAGGTGGGACAAAATTTGAATAGTGCCTTTCATAGCGCAGATGCAGTAATTGGATTATCACTATACGGTAAAGACTTTAAGAAAACTGAACAAGCGCTCCTATCTATTGAAAAGTGGCTACTGCAACATACGAGGTATAACTAATGAAGTTTTTTATTTATCGTTATCATCCATCTGGTATCGGAATTAAAACAGATATTAATTTGTCAATAATATGTCCCGAACATTTAAAAAATGTATACCTAGAGCAGTCATTTTTAGAGGAAAATATCTTTACTTTAGAGAACTTTGATTTTTCTGAATTACTAACTTTTTTTGATAACCGAGATAGCATTTCTGATATTTTTACACTTGATGAAGGATTAATGCATATTGTAGGTATTTTAAAATCTATTTTTACCAATACTAAAGATGCATGGAAAATAAATTTTGCGTATAAAGATAAAAAATTAATGAGACAAATGTTAGCCGGAAAAGTCTTGCAACCAACTCTACTTAATCCAATATCAGTGTTACCTGAGGAGTTTATGATTAAACTTCGTAGTGAAGCATCTGGGAAGGGAGTTCGTAAAGTTTCTCAAGTACCGAATTACTACACTAGTAAGGATTATTTACTCGAAACAGTTGAGCAGTTCGATGCGATGTTTACTTGTGATGGAATTGCAGTAAATGGAAAAATAGCTTATTTCTTCACCCATGAGTATGTTGGAAATATTTTAGATATTAAAGATAGCTTCTTTAATGTCATAAAAACAAATTCGAAATATAGTGACACTTCCTTTATTAAGAGATTGAAGGAAGAGACGCAGACAGTTTTGTATAACTTAGGGACTGAAGCTGTCCATCCCTTTCATGCAGAATTTTTTTATCATTCTGAAAGTGATCGATTGAGCTTTTGTGAAATTGGGAAACGGTTTGGAGGCGGAAATATTCCTTTATTGATTAAGCTGGCTTTTCAATTTGATATCCTTGAAACTTATTGGCGCTTAAAAAACGATATTTCATATCATCCAAAATGTTTAAATCAACCAAAGCGTTTTGCGTCAACATTAGCAGTTTTTCAAAATGGCAAGAGACAAGAACCTCCAGTTTTACCAGTAAAATATGACTACTTCAGAGAATATCCCGAAAAATTAGGGGGAAAAGCTACTTCATTAGAGGATTTGAGATACTTAATTACATTTTCAGCTGATATTAAAGAGGATTTTGAGCAAGTTTTTGAGAGTTTAAAGGAATATTTATATGAACAAAGAAAATAAAAATATCTTGCTGATGTTAGTTCAAGGTCAAACCACAAATTTCGGAAATATTATCTTTGATTATGCTAACAAGGTATTAATTGCGAACTTGGCAACAAAATCGTCTTTTTTTATGATGTTGTACCAATCCAGTGAATCAATTATTCAATTGCTTCTAAATTTATTTGCAGGTCATTTTGCAGATTTTAACGAACGGAAAAAAACTCTTATAATCACAGATTTAATTGCTGGCATCGTTACCTTTTTATTATTCTTATTTTATAATCCACAAAACATTTGGACTTTTATTGCTGTTAATATCATACTTGCCATTTTATTTAGTTTTAATAGACCTACATATAAGGCAATTGTTAGAGATTTATTATCGCAAGAGGGAATTTATAGATATAACTCTTTATCCAAAATCTTATCAGAGGTTGTTGCAGTCTCAGCACCATTGTTATCTGTTTTTGTTATACAGCAGTTCGGTTTTAAATATGGAATGCTAATCAATTCATTGTCTTTTTTTGTCTCAGCATTCTGCGAGTCTCATTTCCAAACTATATTTCGTAGCGAAACAAAAAAGGTCAATTTATTTAAAGGAATTAGAGAAGGTTTTAACTATGTTGTTTCTGATAAATCTCTATTAGTGATTTTAGTTGCTAGTGCTTTTTTAAATTTTTTGGATGCCATTTATGCATTCTATCTACCATTTACTTCTTCTTTTTCCGGGTTTGATCATATCTATGCTTTTATCCTTATTGCTCAGTCGTTTGGTAGTATTGTTGGTGCCTTGCTTGCTGGATTATATAAAAAGCAACTGGGGCCAAAGGAGTTCTTTCACCTATTATTACCAGCTTCCATAGCGCTACTATTGCTAGGATTTTTTCATTCTTCACAGATTGTTGTATTATTACTCTTTGGTTCGTTTACATTTTGTGTGACGGTATTTAATATCAATCTAATGTCATATCTACAAATATCAGTTGATTCAGAATTTTTAGGACGAGTGTTTAGTATCATTTTTATGATAAGCGGTCTATTTATTCCATTTGGTAGCTTTGTCGCAGCAGCTCTTGATATGAAAAGTTGGTCACTCTTTCAATATATAGGAATTGGTCAGCTATTTATTTATTTCATTGGATTTATGATTTTTATGATGACAAAATGTAATGATGAAGATAAGATATAGTAAAAGTCGTTATTAACTTTTAAAAAATATAAATAAGAATGGTAGAGCATACTCCACCATTCTTATTTATATTTTTCAATTCGAGGAAAGTTATTTTCAAACTTATATTGAGCCAGCTAATATTAGTTTACATAGCCACAAGATTTAAAATTCTAAGGTAAATTTTATAATCATATTTGTATTTTTGCTAACAAGTATATAATCCTAAAGATTAGCGGTATTTCATACGGTAAAGCAGATATATCTGAATCCGTAAAAGCAGTTCATTGTACTGCTTTTTTCTTTTACGACTTACTCTGTTTGGTTTCATGAGCAAGCCCCTCAAAGTGAACTAATAACAAATCATGAGAAGTCATAGTGATGAAATTTCTGTAACGGAAGTAGAGCGAATTGCTGAACCATTAAATGAGTATCTCTCGAAGTAGATGCGTCTATTTTGACTTCTAGTCTGATAGAATGGTAGTTTGAAAATGTAAATGATAGCTACTGTTCATAAAACATAGAAGGTATGTAGGGTGTTGTGAGAGGAGCTAGAAATTAGTACTTACCTGATTATTCCAACAACTCCAAAGATGTGATAAAAATTTCAACTACTCTTATCTATAATAAAGCTACCTGTTCTTTGAAAATTGAATCCACTCCGTCTTGATTAGCGTGCCTGTGTAAGTAGGGACTGAGAGTATTTCCCTGTGAAGGGCAACTGGCACAAGACGTGTGTGAGAATTTTCTAACAGACACGGAGTTTATCGTTACCAGACTCAAACGATGCGACAAATTAGATAAAGGAGTTAATCATGAAGGTAGTAAACTTGTATGATTTGAAACAAATGGGAAATAAAGGTGGTTGTACCATCCAATTGATTCATCACTTTCCCTTTGGTATGGGCTTAGGACATCTCAAAAAAGACTACATTGAATTTAAACGTGTTGGTATCTTTGATGGGAAAGCAGTAGAAGTCACTCTTCGAGAACCTTATTCGAGAGATCTACTGCAGGTTGTCAAGTCAATCAAGCAACATCAGAAATTGATAGCTTATCGCTATAAAGAAGGAAAACTGCTATTTGTGAAGAAGGAGGCGTCAGATGTCCTCTGAACAACAGGAACGAATGGCAGTTCAATATGCTGAGCGTAGTCTTTTATTTACTGTAAAAAGTCTTTTAAAGATTCTAGAATGGTCTAGACGTCAGGCTTTAGCACAGGATTCTGCCTATAAGATAGGGGTACAGAAATTAGAAGAATTGCTACAATCTCCTTATTCGATTGATACGATTAATCTGAATAAAGATTTTTTAGACAAACCAATTGATATAGAGAAATTTAAAGCTTTTTTAGAAAAAGAAGAGATTCCTTTAGCCATCGCTTGGCAAGAGGATTCTCTGCATTTCTACACGAAAGACCGTTCGATTCTAGACAATCATTTAGACCATCTGTTAGAAAAAATGGTTAATGATCCGGAGAAATTAGCTGATTTTACCATGGATAAGTCATTAGACGATGCAATTGATGAGGCTAAATCCCAAATTACCTTTAGACAAGAAGGAGCCGTCAAACAGAAAGAGATGGTGAGATGATGTACAGTGGAAAGAAATTCCTACTATTCTCACTGTTAGGTATCTTACTAGGCTATCTTTTTCATCGTTTGACGCTTTTATATGATTCCTATACTGGAAATAGCTTAGATAAATGGACTCATCTTCTAATGGAAGGTCAAGATAAAGTTCTTCAGTCGCCATGGAATGTTTCCTTTACTGGAAAATCAAGTGCTTTTTTTCTACTAGGCTTTGTTATGATGCTGCTGGTTTATCTCTATTTAGAGACTGGAAAAAAACAATACCGAGAAGGGGTAGAATACGGGAGCGCCCGTTTTGGAACTCTAAAAGAAAAGAAGCTCTTTTACGGTAAGGAATTTTCTCATGATACGATCTTAGCACAAGATGTTCGTTTGACATTATTAGATAAAAAGCCACCCCAATATGATAGAAATAAAAATATTGCGGTGATAGGAGGTTCAGGAAGTGGGAAGACATTTCGCTTTGTGAAACCCAATCTGATTCAGATGAATAGTTCTAATATTGTAGTGGATCCTAAAGATCACTTGGCCGAGAAAACAGGTAAACTCTTTTTAGAAAATGGTTACCAAGTAAAGGTTTTAGATTTAGTCAATATGAAGAACTCAGATGGCTTCAATCCTTTTCGCTATATAGAGACAGAAAATGATTTGAATCGCATGCTGACGGTTTATTTTAATAACACCAAAGGCTCTGGATCTCGTAGTGATCCATTTTGGGATGAAGCTTCTATGACTTTGGTACGAGCTTTAGCCTCTTACTTGGTCGATTTCTATAATCCACCTAAAACAAGAGAACAGCTCATTGAAGAGAGTCGTTTGAGTCAAACAGAATACCAAAACTTGTTGAAACGTCAAAAAAAAGAAGTGGAAGAGCGAAAAAAACGAGGGCGTTATCCAAGTTTTGCTGAAATCTCAAAACTCATTAAACACTTATCCAAGGGAGAAAACCAAGAAAAAAGTGTCTTAGAAATTCTATTTGAAAATTATGCTAAAAAGTATGGAACTGAAAATTTTACCATGCGAAATTGGGCAGATTTCCAAAATTATAAGGATAAGACTCTGGATTCTGTTATAGCTGTAACCACTGCTAAATTTGCCCTCTTCAATATTCAAAGTGTCATGGATTTGACCAAAAGAGATACCCTTGATATGAAGACATGGGGCCAGGAAAAATCAATGGTTTACTTAGTTATCCCAGATAACGATAGTACCTTTCGCTTTCTTTCAGCCCTCTTTTTTTCAACCGTGTTTCAAACCCTAACAAGACAAGCAGATATTGATTTTAAGGGTCAATTGCCCCTTCATGTAAGAGTTTACTTAGATGAGTTCGCAAATATCGGAGAAATTCCAGATTTTGCTGAACAAACCTCAACAGTTCGTTCTCGTAATATGAGTCTAGTTCCCATTCTTCAAAATATTGCCCAACTTCAAGGACTCTATAAAGAAAAAGAAGCTTGGAAAACCATTTTGGGGAACTGTGATAGCTTAGTCTACTTAGGTGGGAATGATGAAGATACCTTTAAATTTATGAGTGGCTTACTCGGTAAACAAACCATTGATGTTCGAAATACTAGTCGTTCCTTTGGCCAGACAGGTTCAGGATCCCTTTCTCATCAAAAGATTGCTCGTGATTTAATGACACCTGATGAAGTCGGAAATATGAAACGGCATGAATGCTTGGTTCGAATTGCCAATATGCCTGTCTTTAAAAGTAAAAAGTACAATTCCATTAAGCATCCAAACTGGAAATACCTAGCCAATCAAGAAACCGATGAACGGTGGTGGAACTATCAAATCAATCCTTTAAATCAAAGACAAGAAAATCATCTTGAAGGCCTTAGAATTCGTGATTTAACTTTTGAATCTAGTTTAAAATAAAAATAGAAAAGAGGAAATAGATGATTACGCATTTTAAAGGTTTTGTTTATGGAGTAGACGCAAGTGCTATGTTTGCACAAGCTATGTCTTTGTTACAGAAGGGATTGATTGCAGTTGGTGCCTTTCTCGTTGTTGTGGGGATTGTCAATCTTGCAACCAATATTAAAGATGGTGGACCAGGTGTTCGGAATGCCATTCTTGAAATTGTCGGTGGAGTTATGGTAGGGGCTGCTGGAGCCTTTGTAACCCAGATTTCAATTTAGGAGGATAAACAATGACATGAATCTTAGTTTAGTCTCACCCTTTGTTTACCTTGCATCTGAAAAAATATCAGCTGAAAATTTATTTGAAGGATTTAATGTAGATTTACAATCTACGGTAGATCTGATTAAATCTCTATCTAGCTACAATCCAACCGTTTGGACTTATATGTCTAGTATTACTAAAAGTGTCATGCAACCTCTTGGAGTTGCGATTTTATCAGTTGTTCTCATCTTAGAATTTTCGAAGATGGCTAAGAAGATTGCTAACTCAGGAGGAGCGATGACCTTTGAAGCATTAGCGCCGATGTTGATTAGTTATATTATGGTTGCAGTTGTAATTACCAACACTACCGTCATTGTAGAAGCCATCATTGGGATTGCAAGTCACGCCATCGAACAAGTGGCCTCGATTGTGGCTCACGGTGGGGCGAAGTATGATACCATCTCTGGATTAAAAGGGTCAGGATTTATTGGCCGTATGATTGTGGGCTTTTTCGCCCTCCTCATTTGGCTTGTTCGGATAGTAAGTGCAGCCATGGTCAATCTTTTAGTATCTATTCGATTTATTCAACTCTACCTTATGATTCCATTTGCCCCTCTTACGATTCCAACATTTTTAAGTGATGAATGGAAGTCTATTGGTATTGGCTATTTAAAAAATATTATGGTCTATGCGGTACAAGGGGTTCTTATTTTTCTGATTGTTTCTCTTGTTCCTTTATTTGAATCTGCTGGGAAAATAGCTGTTTCAAATGGTGCAGGAGTCTTACAATCTCTTGCGATTATGTTTGGTAGTTTAATACAAGCTATCTTACTGATTATTGCCCTCGTTGGTTCTCAACGTACGGCTCGCTCAATCTTAGGTATGTAATTAGATAAAGGCTAGGAAGTGATTGCTTCTTAGCCTTTTTAGAAAGGAAAGTCATGAATACACGTGTCTTTAAAGACATCTCAAAATACCAACACAGGGCTTGGTTAGGTTTCACCACAAGACAAATCATCTTTGTTTTACCAGCCTTTATTGTCACAATTATTGTTTTGGGCTTGAATCTCTTTTTCTGGCAATTTGGAGATTGGTTTGTTTACGGTTTTGTGTTTGCTTTTACCATCCCCCTCATGCTTTTTGGAGTCTATAAACCCAATGATTTATATTTTGAACATTATTTGAAATACCGTCTTCATTTTGAATTAACGGTTCCCCTACGCACAATTACAGGAAAGAAAGGATCTGAACATGAAAAGAAAATCAAATACATTAAAGAAACAAAAAACTTCAATGACTAATCAGAAAGAAGTAGTTAAAGGAAAAAAAGAGGAAGTGTTACCATCAACGGCTAATACTCTTTCCTATCAAGCCCTGTATCAAAATGGTCTGATGCAGGTAAAAGAAGATTATTTCTCACAAAGCTATTTACTTGGTGATGTCAATTACCAGACCGTTGGTTTAGAAGATAAGGGCGCAATCATTGAGAAGTATTCTGATTTGATTAACTCACTAGATGACCAAACCAACTTCCAATTGACTATCTTTAATAAAAGATTGAATTTAGAAAAGTTTAGACAAAGTGTTTTGTATGAGGAAAAAGAAGATGGATATGATACCTATCGTAAAGAATTGAATCGGATGATGAATCAGAATTTAGACAGTGGTGAAAATAATTTTTCAGCTGTGAAACTGATTAGCTTTGGTAGAAAGGATTCTAATCCCAAACAAGCTTATCGTTCCTTGTCTCAAATTGGAGAATATTTCAAGAGTGGTTTCTCAGAAATTGATGCTCGCTTTGAATCCTTGGCTGGAGAAGAACGTGTGAACTTGTTGGCGGATATGCTTAGAGGAGAACACCATCTTCCTTTTTCTTACTGTGATTTAACGAGATCTGGTCAGACAACTCATCACTTCATAGCGCCTAATCTCTTGGATTTTAAAAACAAGAATTACCTACAAATCAATGACCGCTTATTACAGATTGTCTATGTGAGAGACTACGGAATGGAATTAGGGGATCAGTTTATTAGAGACCTCATGCAAGGAGATTTGGAATTGATTGTGAGCCTCCATGCTCAAAGCTCGACCAAGGCGGATGCCATGAAGAAACTACGAACAAAGAAAACCTTGATGGAATCCCAAAAGATTGGGGAACAACAAAAACTCGCTCGTACAGGTATCTATTTGGAAAAAGTAGGTCATGTATTAGAAAGTAATATCGATGAAGCTGAAGAACTTTTAAAAACCATGACAGAGACAGGTGATAAACTGTTTCAAACAGTCTTCTTGATTGGTGTCTTTGGTCAGGATGAAGAAGAACTTAAACAAGCCCTAGACACTATCCAACAAGTGGCCGGCTCAAATGACCTAATGATTGATAAACTTCCATATATGCAAGAAGCAGCCTTTAATAGTTTGCTGCCATTTGGTTGTGATTTTTTAGAGGGAGTATCACGGAGTTTATTAACGTCCAATGTAGCAGTGAACTCTCCATGGACTTCAGTAGACTTACAAGACCGCAGTGGGAAATATTACGGTATCAATCAAATATCAAGCAATATTATTACCATTGATCGAAGCCTATTAAATACACCGTCTGGTCTGATTTTAGGGACATCTGGAGCTGGGAAAGGGATGGCAACTAAGCATGAGATTATCACGACCAAAATCAAGGAATCTGGTGAAAATACCGAAATTATCATCGTGGATCCAGAAGCAGAATACAGTGTCATTGGACGAGCTTTTGGGGGAGAAATGATTGATATTGCGCCAGATTCCCAAACCTATCTCAATGTCCTTGACTTGTCTGATGAAAATATGGATGAGGATCCTGTTAAGGTAAAATCAGAATTTCTTTTATCCTTTATCGGCAAGTTATTGGATAGGAAAATGGATGGAAGAGAAAAATCGATTATCGACCGAATCACCAGACTCACCTATCAGTCATTTAAAGATCCTTCTTTGGAAGAATGGGTTTTTGTCTTGAGTCAACAGCCAGAAGAAGAAGCGCAGAATTTGGCACTTGATATGGAACTATATGTCGAAGGTTCTCTTGATATTTTTTCACATAAGACCAATATTCAGACAGGATCTAACTTCTTAATCTATAACGTTAAGAAGTTAGGAGATGAGCTGAAACAAATCGCTCTTATGGTAGTGTTTGATCAGATATGGAATCGTGTTGTTCGGAACCAAAAATTAGGGAAGAAGACCTGGATCTACTTTGATGAAATGCAGCTTCTCTTACTAGATAAATATGCCAGTGATTTCTTCTTTAAATTGTGGAGTCGTGTCAGAAAATATGGAGCCAGTCCGACTGGAATAACTCAAAATGTCGAAACCTTATTGTTAGATCCAAACGGTAGACGGATTATTGCAAATAGTGAATTTATGATTCTCCTCAAGCAAGCAAAAAATGACCGAGAAGAACTGGTTCAACTCTTAGGTTTGTCAAAAGAACTTGAAAAATACCTAGTCAATCCAGAAAAAGGGGCAGGACTGATAAAAGCTGGTTCAGTTGTCGTTCCCTTTAAAAATAAGATTCCTCAAGGTACTCAATTGTTTGATATTATGAGTACGGATCCTGATAAAATGGCTTCTAATTAAGGGGAAGGTAAATGAAGGACAAAAGAGAAATCATACGTGCCCGAAAGGCATTTAGAAGAAGCCTAAAAGATGAGAAAAAATTCTTGAAAAAAGGAAAGAAGGAGGTGAGGAAACAGAAAAAAGATTCCGCTGTACTGGATAATAAAGCATGGAAAAAAGAGATAAAAGAAAAGCTAGAGGAGATGAGAGAAGCTTCAAAGGAGAGAGTAAAACAAGCAAATGAAGACTACAATCATATTCTTCAAAATAGTCCTCCATCTCTATTGAATCGCAAAGAATTAAGAGACAGACGGTTGCCTCATGCTAGGAAACGATTGAAAATAGCCAAGAAGCAATTTAGAGAAGCCAAGGTAGAAGCAAAAGAAGAAAGAAAAGAGAGTCGTAAAGAAAGAAAAACCAATCAAAAATTTCTATACGGTCAGGAATCGAAACATAAATCTAATTTTTTCTTAAAAGGGAAGAGTTTAGAAGAATTAAAAGCTAAGAAAGAAGTCAAGGCCGCAAAAGAGAATCTAAAATCTACTAAACAAGCCTATAAGTCCAAAAAAGTCAGTAGGAAAGCCAAAACTTTTCTTTATGTCCTTGGACGTGAAGGTGGAGAGTTAGCTTCAGAAAATGAAGATTTAGAAGCTTATCGCACTCTACAAGAGACCATTAGAAAAGGGAAACGCTACAGTCGGCTTTCTTATAACATTGGGAAAGCTAGTGTCCAAACAGGACAAGCAACAGGTCGTTTTACCAAGAAAAGACTGACCAACACAAAAGAGCGATACCATCATTTTAAGGATGGAAAAGGATGGAAACTAGCGAAAGATAATCCAAGCTCCTTTAAAAATCGGTTTCGAAAATTAAAGAAACAAGGTCTTACAAGTGTCCGAAATATCTATCAAAAACTAAAAGCAGCCTTTTCCTTCTTTACATTTGCGGCTGGAAATCCTATAACATGGATAGTAGGAGGATTAGTTTTTCTTCTCTTACTTATGATGAGCTTCTTTTTAGGATTTTCATCTGCTAGTTTGATTCAACAAGATGAATTTGAATTAACAAAAGCTTATACCCACCTAACTTGGGAAGACGCAGAACATACTCGTACAAATGACAAAGGCATTACCTATTACACAAAAATTGATGATGTGATGGGCTATATGAACTTTAAATTCCATGATTACGAGTTAAACAAACCAGTTCACTTATTTAGTTCAGAAACTTACAAGGATTATCTGTCTACTTTGTGGCATGATTTAAACGATGGAGAAGATTTAAAATCCATGCAAGACCTTTATGAAACTCCTAAGTATAAACTATCAAAAGACGATCAAGAGGAAATGAAGGAACTAAAAGAAGAAGGTGTGTATGCTTCCATGCAGGAATTGGACAATCCATTTGAGGGGAAAAGCAACGAGGATAGTCTAACCATGACTTATCGTTATGGCTACTATGATTTAGACGGCAAACCTACCCTTCAGGAGTACATTCTACTAGAAGCGAAGGCTCACCAAAGGATTGTCGCACCAATGGATGGTGTTGTATCTCTAGACGGAGATAATGTTATTCTCACTAACGGAAAAGGAGAGAATGAGAGTCGCTTAACCTTATATTCCATTCATAATGGCCGTGCGATTGAGGGAACAAGAGTTCTAACGGGTGATGTTATAGGTGAAACACCAGATGATACAGGTTTGAAAGTTTCCTATCAAAAGTATAAGAACAAGAAAGAAAAATTGGTGTATGTCAATCCGCAATTTTATTTTCCAAAAGTCATTCAACTTCAGACCACTATCTTACCTGCCATTGGTCAGTTTGGTGGGGATGAGTTTGAACGAGCAAAACATATTTATGAGTTTTTGAAATCTCAAGGGGCAAGTCCCCAAGCCATTGCGGCAATTTTAGGAAATTGGTCTGTAGAGTCTTCTATCAATCCTAAACGAGCTGAAGGAGATTATTTATCTCCTCCAGTTGGCGCTACCGATTCCTCATGGGATGATGAAAGCTGGTTAGCGATTGGAGGTCCAGCCATTTATAGTGGTGCTTATCCTAATATTCTTCATAGAGGTCTAGGTTTAGGGCAATGGACAGATACCGCAGATGGGTCAACACGGCATACAGCTTTATTGAATTATGCACATATCAAAAATAAGAAGTGGTATGATTTAGACCTCCAACTTGATTTTATGCTTCATGGGGATAGTCTTTACTATCAAAGTTGGTTAAAGGATTTCTTTGGAAATACGGGCAGTGCAGCCAATCTCGCCCAACTCTTTCTGACCTATTGGGAAGGAAATTCTGGTGACAAACTACTGGAAAGACAAACCAGAGCAACGGAATGGTATTACCAAATTGAAAAAGGCTTCAGCCAAACAAATGGAGGACAGGCAAAAAGTGACCCGCAATCCCTTGAAGGGGTTCGTGGGGACTTGTATGATCATTCTGTTCCTGGTGGTGGAGATGGTATGGCCTATGCCTATGGACAATGTACATGGGGTGTTGCAGCTCGTATGAACCAGTTAGGATTAAAGCTAAAAGGTAGAAACGGAGAGAAGATTTCAATCATTAATACCATGGGAAATGGTCAGGACTGGGTTGCGACAGCTTCAAGTCTTGGTGGGGAAACGGGCTCTACACCAAGAGCAGGTGCTATTGTTTCTTTTGTAGGAGGTACACATGGTACACCAGCCAGCTATGGTCATGTGGCTTTTGTAGAGAAGGTCTATGATGATGGTTCTTTCCTTGTGTCTGAAACCAACTATGGGGGCAACCCTAACTATACCTTTAGAAAAATCTCTCAAGCAGATAGTGCCATCAGTTTTGCTTATACGACCAAATAGAAGAGTTTACACTTGAAATTGTAGCTATTTAAAGATACAATATGTCTATAAATGAGTGGTCGGCTCATGGTCAATCTGATAGTAATCTTGGACATAAGGGCCAAGCGGTGGCGGACACCAGAACAAAATCCGATAGCAATCTTGGACGTACGGGCCAAGCGGTGGCAGACACCAGAATAAACCGACTGATTAGGTGGCTTACAGGTTCAGTAAGTCATCTTTTTTATTTGAAAAATAGCATAAAAATCTAGTTATCCGCATAAAAACTGGACTTATCACACTTTATCAAGGTCAAAACCACTCAATTTACTACTAATTTACTACTTATGAATGAGCTTTGATACGACGATTTATCCTTGAAAAGTGAAGATATAAAGATACTTCCAATAAAATTTGAATATTTAATAGGTAGACACTTCAAAAAATGAGGTGTCTATTTTTTTACCCGATTTTGAAAGGAAGTGAACTTATGAAAACAAAAAATCAAGAATCAAAAGGTCGTTCCCCACTCTTTAAGACCATCAAACATTCATTCAGCCAATAAAAAAGAAAGGATAGGTAAAAATATGGAACTTAAATTTGTGATTCCCAACATGGAAAAAACATTCGGCAATTTAGAATTTGCTGGCGAGGATAAAGTCGTTCAGCGAAGAATCAACGGACGGCTAACTGTCTTATCAAGAAGCTATAATCTCTATTCTGATGTTCAAAGAGCAGATGATATTGTGGTGGTGCTTCCTGCTGAAGCTGGCGAAAAACATTTCGGCTTTGAGGAACGTGTGAAGTTAGTCAATCCACGTATTACCGCAGAGGGCTACAAAATCGGCACTCGTGGTTTTACAAATTACCTTTTACATGCTGACGACATGATAAAAGAATAAAGAAAGAGAGGAAAAATGATGAGATTAGCAAATGGCATTGTATTAGATAAAGACACGACTTTTGGAGAATTGAAATTCTCTGCTCTACGTCGTGAAGTGAGAATCCAAAATGAAGACGGGTCGGTTTCAGATGAAATCAAGGAACGTACCTATGACTTAAAATCCAAAGGACAAGGACGCATGATTCAAGTAAGTATTCCTGCCAGCGTGCCTTTGAAAGAGTTTGATTATAACGCACGGGTGGAACTTATCAATCCCATTGCGGACACCGTTGCTACTGCCACCTATCAAGGAGCAGATGTTGACTGGTATATCAAGGCAGACGATATTGTGCTGACAAAGGATTCTAGTTCATTCAAAGCTCAACCACAAGCAAAGAAAGAACCGACACAAGACAAATAGTCGCTAGGTAGAAAGGAGACTTTTTCGCATGAAACAGCGTGGTAAAAGGATTCGCCCATCTGGTAAAGATTTAGTCTTTCATTTTACGATAGCGTCACTCCTGCCTGTTTTCCTGCTGGTTGTCGGACTGTTTCATGTGAAGACAATCCAGCAGATCAACTGGCAGGATTTTAACCTATCACAAGCAGATAAGATTGACATTCCCTATTTAATTATCAGTTTCAGTGTCGCAATTCTTATCTGCTTGCTGGTAGCGTTTGTATTCAAACGGGTTCGCTATGATACGGTTAAACAACTTTACCACCGTCAAAAACTGGCAAAGATGATACTTGAAAACAAGTGGTATGAATCTGAACAGGTCAAAACAGAGGGTTTCTTTAAAGATAGTGCTGGTCGTACAAAGGAAAAGATAACCTACTTCCCTAAAATGTATTATCGACTTAAAAATGGCTTGATACAGATACGGGTGGAAATCACGCTGGGAAAATATCAAGACCAACTCTTACACTTGGAAAAGAAATTAGAGAGTGGCTTGTACTGTGAGCTGACGGATAAAGAGTTAAAGGATTCCTATGTGGAATATACTTTGCTCTATGACACCATAGCCAGTCGTATTTCTATTGATGAAGTAGAAGCTAAAGATGGTAAACTTCGCTTAATGAAAAACGTATGGTGGGAATATGATAAGCTCCCTCATATGTTGATTGCTGGTGGTACAGGTGGCGGTAAAACTTACTTTATACTGACACTGATTGAAGCCTTGCTTCATACAGATTCAAAACTGTATATTCTTGACCCGAAAAATGCTGACCTTGCGGACTTAGGTTCTGTGATGGCAAATGTCTACTATAGAAAAGAAGACTTGCTTTCTTGCATTGAAACATTCTATGAAGAAATGATGAAACGTAGTGAGGAAATGAAGCAGATGAAGAACTATAAGACTGGCAAAAATTATGCTTACTTAGGTCTCCCGGCACACTTCTTAATCTTTGATGAATACGTCGCTTTCATGGAAATGCTGGGAACAAAAGAAAACACCGCAGTTATGAATAAGCTGAAACAGATTGTCATGTTAGGTCGTCAAGCTGGCTTCTTTCTAATACTGGCTTGTCAACGTCCAGACGCAAAATATTTAGGCGACGGAATCCGTGATCAGTTTAATTTCAGAGTGGCTTTAGGTCGTATGTCTGAAATGGGCTATGGCATGATGTTTGGCAGTGACGTACAAAAGGATTTCTTCTTAAAGCGAATCAAAGGTCGTGGCTATGTTGATGTAGGAACAAGTGTCATATCAGAGTTTTATACTCCCCTTGTACCAAAAGGATATGATTTCTTGGAGGAAATTAAAAAGTTATCCAACAGCAGACAGTCCACGCAGGCGACGTGCGAAGCGGAAGTCGCAGGTGTGGACTGATCTTGCTGGCTGGTGTGGCAATAGCCACGCCAGCACTTAACCCCACGTATCTAACAGGGGGGTACAAATCGACAGGAAACAGTCAAAAAAACATTAGAAAATCCTTTGGTTACAAGGGATTTACAAAATTTCAGCGTATGTCAAATGGGCTTTAAAAGTTGACATACGCCTTTTTGATTGGAGGGATTTTTACTGAATGAACAAACTTGGTTACAGCATTTAAAAGAAAAACGCTTGGCTTATGGACTATCTCAAAACCGTTTAGCTGTTGCGACTGGTATTACAAGGCAGTATCTAAGCGATATTGAAACAGGAAAAGTCAAGCCATCAGAGGATTTACAGCAGTCCCTTTGGGAAGCTCTGGAACGCTTCAATCCCGACGCTCCCCTTGAAATGCTGTTTGATTATGTAAGGATTCGCTTTCCGACAACAGACGTACAGCAGGTGGTCGAAAACATCTTACAACTGAAACTGTCCTATTTTCTTCATGAGGACTATGGTTTCTATTCTTATTCAGAGCATTATGCTTTAGGCGACATATTCGTCCTTTGCTCCCATGAACTGGACAAAGGAGTTCTGGTGGAATTGAAAGGTCGTGGGTGCAGACAATTTGAAAGCTATCTTCTGGCACAACAAAGAAGCTGGTATGAGTTCTTTATGGACGTTTTGGTGGCTGGCGGTGTGATGAAACGCCTTGACCTTGCCATTAACGATAAGACAGGGATTTTGAATATCCCTGTACTCACTGAAAAGTGCCAACAGGAAGAATGTATCTCCGTCTTCCGCAGTTTTAAAAGCTATCGCAGTGGCGAACTGGTACGCAAAGAGGAAAAGGAATGTATGGGAAACACCCTCTATATCGGTTCATTACAAAGTGAAGTTTATTTCTGTATCTATGAAAAGGACTACGAGCAGTACAAGAAAAATGATATTCCCATTGAAGACGCAGAAGTAAAAAACCGTTTTGAGATTCGATTGAAAAATGAGCGTGCCTATTATGCAGTCCGTGATTTACTCGTCTATGACAATCCAGAGCATACCGCCTTTAAAATTATCAATCGGTATATCCGTTTTGTAGATAAAGACGATTCCAAACCTCGTTCTGATTGGAAACTGAATGAAGAATGGGCTTGGTTTATTGGGAACAATCGTGAACGATTAAAACTAACCACAAAACCAGAGCCTTACTCCTTCCAAAGGACGCTGAACTGGCTATCTCATCAAGTTGCCCCGACCTTAAAGGTTGCGATTAAACTTGATGAAATCAACCAGACGCAGGTTGTAAAAGACATTCTCGACCATGCGAAACTGACAGACCGACACAAGCAGATTTTGAAGCAACAGTCAGTAAAAGAACAGGACGTGATAACAACAAAAAAATAACTCAAATACAAATTCATTGAATATAGAGAGGAGAACATTTTTATGAATTTTGGACAAAACCTTTATAACTGGTTTCTATCAAACGCTCAATCACTGGTGCTTTTAGCAATCGTTGTGATTGGCTTGTATCTTGGCTTCAAGCGTGAGTTTAGCAAACTGATTGGCTTTTTAATTATTGCGATTATTGCGGTTGGCTTAGTCTTCAACGCTGCTGGAGTAAAAGACATTTTACTAGAGCTATTCAATCGCATTATTGGTGCTTAAATAAAACCGTTCTTTTGTGGAATATAAGTGGTTTTCTTATGTTCCGCAAAGGAATGGTACACCAAACGAAGTGCGGTAGGGATTTTTGAATCTCTACAAAGAAAGGACGTGAATATATGGACGATATGCAAGTCTATATTGCGAATTTAGGCAAATACAATGAGGGCGAATTGGTCGGTGCGTGGTTTACCTTTCCCATTGACTTTGAGGAAGTCAAAGAGAAAATCGGCTTGAATGATGAATATGAGGAATACGCCATTCATGACTACGAGTTACCCTTTACGGTTGACGAATACACTTCCATTGGCGAACTCAATCGACTATGGGAAATGGTATCGGAATTACCCGAAGAATTACAATCGGAGCTATCTGCTCTGCTCACTCATTTTTCAAGCATTGAAGAACTAAGCGAACATCAAGAGGATATTATCATTCATTCCGATTGTGATGATATGTATGACGTGGCACGCTACTACATTGAAGAAACGGGTGCTTTAGGCGAAGTACCAGCTAGTCTTCAAAACTATATTGATTATCAAGCCTATGGTCGGGATTTAGACCTTTCAGGAACGTTTATCTCAACCAATCATGGGATTTTTGAAATCGTCTATTAAATCTGTCGGTACATTACTACTGGCAGATTTTCTATTTTACGGGGTGGCTCAATCAGCTACCCCTATTTTTTATGAAAGGATTGATTACATGAAGAAAATACGAAGCTATACCAGTATCTGGTCTGTGGAAAAGGTACTGTATTCTATCAATGATTTTAGACTTCCGTTTCCCATAACCTTTACGCAAATGACATGGTTTGTCGTGTCACTCTTTGCAGTGATGATACTTGGCAACTTGCCCCCTCTTTCCATGATAGAGGGAGCATTTCTCAAATACTTTGGGATTCCTGTGGCTTTCACATGGTTTATGTCTACAAAAACTTTTGATGGTAAAAAGCCTTATGGATTTTTGAAGTCTGTCATTGCTTATGCACTGCGACCAAAGCTGACCTATGCAGGAAAAAAAGTAACGCTTGGCAGAAACCAGCCACAAGAAGCCATTACAGCAGTTAGGAGTGAATTTTATGGCATATCCAATTAAATACATTGAAAACAATCTCGTCTGGAATAAAGACGGGGAATGTTATGCTTACTATGAGCTTGTTCCTTACAATTACTCATTTCTAAGTCCAGAACAGAAAATACAAGTGCATGATTCTTTCAGACAGCTTATCGCACAAAATCGTGATGGCAAAATTCATGCTTTACAAATCAGTACAGAATCCAGCATACGTTCTGCACAAGAGCGTTCCAAAAATGAAGTCACTGGCAAGCTCAAAGCGGTTGCCTATGACAAAATCGACCAACAGACAGACGCTTTAATATCCATGATTGGCGAAAATCAAGTGAACTACCGTTTCTTTATCGGCTTTAAGTTGCTTCTCAACGATCAGGAGTTTTCTATGAAAAGTCTTACCGTTGAAGCAAAAAATGCTTTGTCTGATTTTGTCTATGATGTGAACCATAAGCTGATGGGCGATTTTGTTAGTATGAGTAATGATGAAATCCTGCGTTTTCAGAAGATGGAAAAGCTCTTAGAAAATAAAATCTCTCGTCGTTTCAAAATCCGCAGGTTAGATAAGGACGACTTCGGCTATCTGATTGAACACCTTTACGGACAGACAGGCACTGCCTATGAAGAGTATGAGTACCATCTATCAAAGAAAAAGCTGGATAATGAAACGCTGATTAAATACTATGACTTGATTAAGCCTACTCGCTGTTTGGTGGAAGAAAAACAGCGATATTTGAAAATCCAGCAGGAAGATGAAACCGTCTATGTAGCTTACTTTACCATTAACAGCATTGTCGGAGAACTGGACTTCCCGTCCTCTGAAATCTTCTACTACCAGCAACAGCAATTTACATTCCCGATTGATACGTCAATGAATGTGGAAATTGTAGCGAATCGTAAAGCCCTATCTACTGTCCGCAATAAAAAGAAAGAACTGAAAGACTTGGATAACCACGCTTGGCAAAGTGATAATGAAACCAGCTCCAATGTGGCGGAAGCTCTGGAAAGTGTGAATGAGCTGGAAACCAATTTAGACCAAAGCAAGGAATCTATGTACAAGCTGTCTTATGTGGTAAGGGTATCAGCAAATGATCTTGACGAACTCAAACGTCGTTGTAATGAAGTGAAAGATTTTTATGACGATTTAAGCGTAAAACTGGTACGACCATTTGGGGATATGCTCGGCTTACATGAAGAATTTTTACCTGCCAGCAAGCGTTATATGAATGATTATATTCAATACGTGACCTCTGATTTCCTCGCTGGTTTAGGTTTTGGTGCTACTCAAATGCTGGGGGAAAATGAGGGGATTTATGTTGGCTACAGCTTAGATACTGGACGCAATGTCTATCTGAAACCTGCTCTTGCCAGTCAAGGGGTTAAGGGTTCAGTAACCAATGCGTTAGCGTCGGCTTTTGTTGGTTCGCTGGGTGGTGGTAAATCCTTTGCGAATAACCTTATCGTCTATTATGCGGTGCTTTATGGGGCACAAGCAGTGATTGTAGACCCAAAAGCAGAACGTGGCAGATGGAAAGAAACCTTGCCAGAGATTTCCCATGAAATCAATATCGTCACTCTGACTTCTGATGAGAAAAACAAAGGCTTACTTGACCCTTATGTGATTATGAAAAATCCCAAAGATTCTGAATCACTGGCTATTGATATTCTGACATTCCTTACGGGGATTTCCTCTCGTGATGGGGAACGCTTCCCAATCCTTAGAAAAGCCATTCGTGCAGTAACCAATAGTGAAGTACGAGGGTTGATGAAAGTGATTGAGGAATTACGGGTTGAGAATACGCCACTAAGTACCAGTATAGCCGACCATATCGAAAGTTTTACAGACTATGACTTTGCACATTTATTATTCAGTAATGGTTATGTGGAGCAGTCTATCAGCTTAGAAAAACAACTGAACATTATACAGGTTGCGGACTTGGTACTTCCCGACAAGGAAACTTCCTTTGAGGAATATACCACTATGGAGCTTTTATCCGTTGCTATGCTGATTGTCATTAGTACCTTTGCTTTAGACTTTATCCATACAGACCGAAGCATTTTCAAGATTGTAGATTTAGACGAAGCATGGAGCTTTTTACAGGTAGCACAAGGAAAAACACTATCTATGAAGCTGGTTCGGGCTGGTCGTGCTATGAACGCTGGGGTATATTTCGTGACCCAAAATACAGACGACCTCTTAGATGAAAAACTGAAAAATAACCTCGGCTTAAAATTTGCATTTCGTTCCACTGACCTTAACGAGATTAAAAAGACCTTAGCCTTTTTTGGTGTAGACCCAGAGGACGAAAACAATCAGAAGCGATTGCGTGATTTGGAAAACGGGCAATGCCTTATCAGTGATTTATATGGTCGTGTCGGTGTGATACAGTTCCACCCTGTATTTGAAGAACTGCTCCATGCCTTTGATACCAGACCGCCTGTGCGAAAAGAGGTGTAAATGTGAAACCATCAATATTAAACAGAATAAAATCAAACTGGACGCTGAAGCGTCTAGGTAAAGTGGCAATGACAGTGGCTTTCACACTTGTGATTGCCATTTTTCTTTTAGCCATGATGGGAACAGTGGTTCAAGCTGCGGGCTTGGTAGATGATACAATCAATGTGGCAAATGAGTACAGCCGATACCCACTTGAAAACTATCAACTGGATTTTTATGTTGATAATAGCTGGGGCTGGCTACCGTGGAACTGGTCGGACGGAATTGGAAAACAAGTCATGTATGGCTTATATGCCATTACCAATTTTATTTGGACAATCAGTCTTTATGTTTCCAATGCGACTGGCTACTTAGTTCAAGAAGCCTATTCCCTTGACTTCATTTCTGCTACAGCAGATTCCATTGGCAAGAATATGCAGACCCTTGCAGGAGTTACGCCTAGCGGACTATCAACAGAGGGATTCTATGTTGGATTCCTCTTACTCTTGATTTTGGTTCTTGGGGTTTATGTTGCCTATACAGGACTGATAAAAAGAGAAACTACAAAAGCGATTCATGCCATTGTGAACTTTGTCATGGTATTTATCCTATCAGCTTCCTTTATTGCCTACGCTCCCGACTACATTAAAAAAATCAATGATTTTTCATCAGACATCAGTAATGCCAGTTTATCACTTGGCACGAAGATTGTCATGCCCCATTCCGATAGTCAAGGCAAGGACAGCGTGGACTTAATCAGAGATAGCCTGTTTTCCATACAGGTTCAGCAACCGTGGCTACTGCTTCAATACAACAGTTCAGACATTGAAAGTATCGGTATTGACCGTGTGGAAAGCCTGCTCTCCACCAGCCCAGATTCCAACAATGGCGAAGACAGAGAAAAAATTGTTGCGGAAGAAATTGAAGACAGAAGCAATACCAATCTAACCATTACAAAGACCATTAACCGTTTAGGTACAGTCTTCTTCCTATTTGTCTTCAATATTGGGATTTCCATATTTGTATTCCTATTAACAGGAATCATGATTTTCTCGCAGGTACTTTTTATCATCTATGCTATGTTTCTGCCTGTGAGCTTTATTTTAAGCATGATTCCATCATTTGATGGTATGTCAAAACGAGCCATAACAAAGCTCTTTAATACCATTTTGACACGAGCTGGAATCACATTGATTATTACGACAGCATTTAGTATTTCAACCATGCTCTATACCTTATCGGCTGGTTATCCGTTCTTTTTGATTGCTTTTCTACAGATTGTGACCTTTGCAGGAATCTACTTCAAGCTGGGCGATTTAATGAGTATGTTTTCTCTACAGAGTAACGATTCTCAAAGTGTGGGAAGTCGTGTGATGAGAAAACCTCGTATGCTTATGCACGCTCACATGCACCGTCTACAGCGGAAACTTGGACGTTCCATGACTACTCTAGGGGCTGGGTCTGCCATTGTTACAGGTAAAAAAGGACAGTCGGGTTCGGGGAGTTCTGCAAGGACACAAGCAGATCACTCCCGACCAGACGGAAAGGAAAAATTAACACTTGGAAAACGTATCGGTCAAACCATCGGTACAGTAGCTGATACCAAAGACAGAATGGTAGACACTGCTAGTGGTTTGAAAGAACAGGTTAAAGATTTGCCGACCAATGCAAGATATGCAGTATATCAAGGAAAATCCAAAGTAAAAGAGAATGTCCGTGATTTAACCAGTAGTATTTCTCAAACCAAAGCGGACAGAGCCAGTGGACGCAAGGAACAGCAGGAACAAAGGCGAAAAACCATTGCGAAGCGTCGCTCTGAAATGGAACAGGTCAAACAGAAAAAACAGCCTGCTTCTTCTGTTCATGAAAGACCGACTACAAGACAAGAACAATATCATGATGAACAGACCTCAAAACAGTCTAATATTCAGACTTCATATAAGGAATCTCAACAAGCCAAACAAGAGCGTCCAGCAGTTAAGTCCGATTTTTCAAGTCCAAAAGTGGAACGCCAAGGCAATACCGTTCAAGAAAAAACCGTTCAAAAGCCAGCAACTTCAACCACTACAGCAGATAGAACTTCACAACGTCCAATCACAAAAGAACGTCCGTCTACTGTTCAAAGAGTACCACTACAAAATACAAGAAGTAGACCACCAATCAAAACCGCCACCATTAAGAAAGTCGGTAAGAAACCATGAAGTTGAAAACTTTAGTGATTGGTGGTTCTGGATTATTCTTGATGGTCTTCTCACTGCTTCTGTTTGTTGCCATTTTATTTTCAGATGAACAGGACAGCGGAATTTCCAATATTCATTATGGAGGTGTGAATGTTTCCGCAGAAGTGCTGGCTCATAAGCCTATGGTAGAAAAATATGCCAAAGAATATGGCGTTGAAGAATATGTCAACATACTTCTTGCGATTATACAGGTGGAATCGGGCGGTACTGCGGAAGATGTTATGCAGTCCTCGGAATCCCTCGGTCTTCCACCTAATTCATTGAGTACAGAAGAATCCATTAAGCAAGGTGTGAAGTATTTCAGTGAATTATTAGCCAGTAGCGAAAGGCTCAGTGTAGATTTAGAATCGGTTATCCAGTCCTACAATTATGGTGGTGGTTTCTTAGGGTATGTGGCTAATCGTGGAAATAAATATACCTTTGAACTGGCTCAAAGTTTCTCAAAAGAGTATTCAGGTGGCGAAAAAGTGTCTTACCCCAATCCCATAGCCATACCTATCAATGGGGGCTGGCGATACAACTATGGCAATATGTTTTATGTGCAACTGGTAACGCAGTATCTTGTCACAACAGAGTTTGATGATGATACGGTACAAGCCATCATGGACGAAGCACTGAAATATGAGGGCTGGCGATACGTTTACGGTGGAGCTTCCCCGACTACTTCTTTTGATTGTAGCGGACTGACACAATGGACGTATGGAAAAGCTGGAATTAACTTACCACGAACCGCACAACAGCAATATGATGTGACCCAGCATATCCCACTATCGGAAGCACAAGCTGGCGATTTGGTTTTCTTTCATTCTACCTATAACGCTGGCTCTTATATTACTCATGTTGGGATATACCTTGGCAATAACCGTATGTTTCATGCAGGCGACCCAATCGGTTATGCCGACTTAACAAGCCCCTACTGGCAACAGCATTTAGTGGGAGCAGGACGAATCAAACAATGAGAAAGGAAGATTTAATGATGAAATTTAGAAAAAATCAGAATAAAGAAAAACAGATACCAAAGGAAAAGAAACCTCGTGTCTACTATAAGGTCAATCCTCATAAAAAGGTTGTGATTGCCTTGTGGGTACTTTTAGGGCTTAGTTTCAGCTTTGCGATATTCAAGCACTTTACAGCTATAGATACTCATACTATTCACGAAACAACTATCATAGAAAAGGAATACGTTGATACTCATCATGTAGAAAATTTTGTAGAGAACTTTGCGAAAGTCTACTATTCATGGGAGCAATCCGATAAGTCCATTGATAATCGAATGGAAAGTCTAAAAGGCTATCTGACAGATGAACTTCAAGCTCTCAATGTTGATACAGTACGCAAAGATATTCCTGTATCGTCTTCTGTAAGAGGATTTCAGATATGGACGGTAGAGCCAACTGGCGACAATGAGTTTAATGTAACCTACAGTGTAGACCAGCTCATTACAGAGGGAGAAAATACAAAGACCGTCCACTCTGCTTATATAGTGAGTGTCTATGTAGATGGTTCTGGAAATATGGTACTGGTTAAGAATCCGACCATTACCAACATACCTAAGAAATCAAGTTATAAACCAAAAGCCATTGAAAGTGAGGGGACGGTTGATTCCATTACAACCAATGAAATCAATGAGTTTTTAACGACGTTCTTCAAGCTCTATCCTACAGCGACAGCCAGTGAACTTTCCTACTATGTGAATGACGGGATATTAAAACCAATCGGAAAAGAGTACATCTTTCAAGAACTGGTAAATCCTATTCACAATCGTAAGGATAATCAAGTCACGGTATCGCTGACAGTGGAGTATATCGACCAGCAGACCAAAGCAACGCAGGTATCTCAATTTGATTTGGTACTTGAAAAGAACGGGAGTAATTGGAAGATTATAGAATAACAAATATTGGTACATTATTACAGCTATTTTGTAATCACGTACTCTCTTTGATAAAAAATTGGAGATTCCTTGACAAATATGCTCTTACGTGCTATTATTTAAGTATCTATTTAAAAGGAGTTAATAAATATGCGGCAAGGTATTCTTAAATAAACTGTCAATTTGATAGTGGGAACAAATAATTGGATGTCCTTTTTTAGGAGGGCTTAGTTTTTTGTACCCAGTTTAAGAATACCTTTATCATGTGATTCTAAAGTATCCGGAGAATATCTGTATGCTTTGTATGCCTATGGTTATGCATAAAAATCCCAGTGATAAGAGTATTTATCACTGGGATTTTTATGCCCTTTTGGGCTTTTGAATGGAGGAAAATCACATGAAAATTATTAATATTGGAGTTTTAGCTCATGTTGATGCGGGAAAAACTACCTTAACAGAAAGCTTATTATATAACAGTGGAGCGATTACAGAATTAGGAAGCGTGGACAAAGGTACAACGAGGACGGATAATACGCTTTTAGAACGTCAGAGAGGAATTACAATTCAGACAGGAATAACCTCTTTTCAGTGGGAAAATACGAAGGTGAACATCATAGACACGCCAGGACATATGGATTTCTTAGCAGAAGTATATCGTTCATTATCAGTTTTAGATGGGGCAATTCTACTGATTTCTGCAAAAGATGGCGTACAAGCACAAACTCGTATATTATTTCATGCACTTAGGAAAATGGGGATTCCCACAATCTTTTTTATCAATAAGATTGACCAAAATGGAATTGATTTATCAACGGTTTATCAGGATATTAAAGAGAAACTTTCTGCCGAAATTGTAATCAAACAGAAGGTAGAACTGTATCCTAATATGTGTGTGACGAACTTTACCGAATCTGAACAATGGGATACGGTAATAGAGGGAAACGATGACCTTTTAGAGAAATATATGTCCGGTAAATCATTAGAAGCATTGGAACTCGAACAAGAGGAAAGCATAAGATTTCATAATTGTTCCCTGTTCCCTGTTTATCACGGAAGTGCAAAAAACAATATAGGGATTGATAACCTTATAGAAGTGATTACGAATAAATTTTATTCATCAACACATCGAGGTCCGTCTGAACTTTGCGGAAATGTTTTCAAAATTGAATATACAAAAAAAAGACAACGTCTTGCATATATACGCCTTTATAGTGGAGTACTACATTTACGAGATTCGGTTAGAGTATCAGAAAAAGAAAAAATAAAAGTTACAGAAATGTATACTTCAATAAATGGTGAATTATGTAAGATTGATAGAGCTTATTCTGGAGAAATTGTTATTTTGCAAAATGAGTTTTTGAAGTTAAATAGTGTTCTTGGAGATACAAAACTATTGCCACAGAGAAAAAAGATTGAAAATCCGCACCCTCTACTACAAACAACTGTTGAACCGAGTAAACCTGAACAGAGAGAAATGTTGCTTGATGCCCTTTTGGAAATCTCAGATAGTGATCCGCTTCTACGATATTACGTGGATTCTACGACACATGAAATTATACTTTCTTTCTTAGGGAAAGTACAAATGGAAGTGATTAGTGCACTGTTGCAAGAAAAGTATCATGTGGAGATAGAACTAAAAGAGCCTACAGTCATTTATATGGAGAGACCGTTAAAAAATGCAGAATATACCATTCACATCGAAGTGCCGCCAAATCCTTTCTGGGCTTCCATTGGTTTATCTGTATCACCGCTTCCGTTGGGAAGTGGAATGCAGTATGAGAGCTCGGTTTCTCTTGGATACTTAAATCAATCATTTCAAAATGCAGTTATGGAAGGGATACGCTATGGTTGCGAACAAGGATTATATGGTTGGAATGTGACGGACTGTAAAATCTGTTTTAAGTATGGCTTATACTATAGCCCTGTTAGTACCCCAGCAGATTTTCGGATGCTTGCTCCTATTGTATTGGAACAAGTCTTAAAAAAAGCTGGAACAGAATTGTTAGAGCCATATCTTAGTTTTAAAATTTATGCGCCACAGGAATATCTTTCACGAGCATACAACGATGCTCCTAAATATTGTGCGAACATCGTAGACACTCAATTGAAAAATAATGAGGTCATTCTTAGTGGAGAAATCCCTGCTCGGTGTATTCAAGAATATCGTAGTGATTTAACTTTCTTTACAAATGGACGTAGTGTTTGTTTAACAGAGTTAAAAGGGTACCATGTTACTACCGGTGAACCTGTTTGCCAGCCCCGTCGTCCAAATAGTCGGATAGATAAAGTACGATATATGTTCAATAAAATAACTTAGTGTATTTTATGTTGTTATATAAATATGGTTTCTTGTTAAATAAGATGAAATATTTTTTAATAAAGATTTGAATTAAAGTGTAAAGGAGGAGATAGTTATTATAAACTACAAGTGGATATTGTGTCCTGTATGTGGAAATAAAACACGATTAAAGATAAGGGAAGATACTGAATTAAAAAAATTCCCCCTCTATTGTCCGAAATGCAGACAAGAAAATTTAATTGAAATAAAGCAGTTCAAAGTAACTGTGATTACAGAGCCAGACGCAAAGACGCAGAGCCGATAAAATGAGATTAATACAATCTCATTTTATCGGCTCTTTCCGTTATGTATGGATTCTTTTAATTAGTCTTCGATGTTTCTTGCTTCGTTGATACCGCTGGCTAAAGATTCCATTAAGGATAGTTCTTTGTCTGTAAAGCTATCCATGTATTTCTCTATCTGTAATCGTCGGGTGCTTTTTACCAAGTTATTAGCAGGTAAGAAAAATTCATCAACGGAAACATGAAGTAACGATACAAGGTCATAAAGAACTTGTATGCTGGGGTGTTGCCCTTTATTTTCAATATTAGTTAAGTACCGTGGGTCAATTTCAATCAATGCTCCCACTTGTTCACGAGTTAAACCTCGTTTCAATCGAGCTTCTTTAATGGCTAAACCAAAGGCTCTAAAATCATATTTATCTTCTTTTTTACGCATAGTAGACCACCTCTATACATTTTATTGTTCCTACTGAATTAAAAACAGGTATAGAAAAACGTGTTATATGGTTTATAGGTTTATATTTAATAAAAAGCACTACTAAACGCCAATAAAAAAAACCGTTATATGGTAGTGCTATTTACGCTGTTAAAATATTGTATATTACTTCCAAATGGCGGTTTGTTGGAGGTCAACGTCGCCATGAAGTACATCATATACAATAAATTTCCTTACATTGGGTTCTTGTCAAAAAAAGTCGTCTATCTGCAATAGATAAGTACGTCCACCAATGTGGTTTTATAAATCATATAGATAGAATAACAGAAGCATGTAAACAGAGAAATAAATCTGTTTATATGCTTTTTTGGCTATTCAGAACTTTTTTACAAAGTTTATTTATCAGTAATGCAACAAATCCCCCTTTCACATTGGGACTAAGAGTGAAAGGAGATAAACGAGCAAGGCTCACTTCCTTTCCTAGACAGAAAGGGGGTGAGAAACATGAAACCATCTTCTTTTCAGACCACAATAGAAAATCAGTTTGACTATATCTGTAAACGTGCTATGGAAGACGAGCGAAAGAATTATATGCTTTATCTTTCAAGGATTGCAAAGCGTGAGGTGTCCTTTTCGGATGTTGGCGATTATCTTGTTAGCCAGTTTGCGACAACAGATAACTATTCAACTGACTTTCAGATTTTTACACTCAATGGGTTATCAGTAGGCGTTGAAAATGATTTGTTGAGTGAAGCATTACGTGAGTTGCCAGACAAGAAACGTGAAATTCTACTGCTGTTTTACTTTATGGACATGAGCGATTCAGAAATTGCAGACCTGTTGAAATTGAACCGTTCTACTGTCTATCGGCATAGAACCAGTGGACTAGCCTTAATTAAAAAGTTTATGGAGGAATTTGAAGAATGAAAACACAATATCCTATGATTCCCTTTCCTCTCATTGTAAAGGCAACAGATGGCGATACCGAAGCGATTAACCAGATTCTACATCATTACAGAGGGTACATAACGAAGCGTTCCCTACGACTTATGAAAGATGAATATGGCAATCAAAGTATGGTCGTTGATGAAGTCTTACGTGGAAGAATGGAAACCAGACTGATTACAAAGATTTTGTCATTTGAAATTAAGTAATATCCTCTCTCCTTTCGTGGAAGCGTGCTAAACCATTCCACGCTTCCCGAACAGGGAGGTTTGTTATTCCACCAAAGCATATTGAGCTTTCAATGTGTTTTGATAGGCTAACGAGCCATTGTTCTTTGAAAACTGAATAAAAGTAATCGAATACGTTTCGATAAGAAAAGAGCCAACGGAACTAACCGCCATGACCTATCTTATAAAGATAGCGAGCGATTCATGTTAGTGATCCGAGAAGCAATCTTTAGCAGGATTGCCTGCAACGACATTCTTATCGTGATAATGATACTCCCATACAGTCAATAGTCCGAGCGTGATAAAACCGTCGCAGGCAATGAGTATGGCTACATGAGAACCATGCAGGGGTGGAACTCCCGTGAGCTTTGCTAAAGCTGTTCGATTGCTGGTAAAACAACTTTTATGAAATCCAAATAAGTGATTTGGAAAGGAGGATTTTATGAAGCAGACTGACATTCCTATTTGGGAACGTTATACCCTAACCATTGAAGAAGCGTCAAAATATTTTCGTATTGGCGAAAACAAGCTACGACGCTTGGCAGAGGAAAATAAAAATGCAAATTGGCTGATTATGAATGGCAATCGTATTCAGATTAAACGAAAACAATTTGAAAAAATTATAGATACATTGGACGCAATCTAGCGTCGCCAAAGGGTCTTGTATATGATAAAATAGTATTAAGTCGTATCAAGGCTCTTTCCATAAAGGAAAGGAGCAAATGCCATGTCAGAAAAAAGACGTGACAATAAAGGTCGAATCTTAAAGACTGGAGAGAGCCAACGAAAAGACGGAAGATACTTATACAAATATATAGATTCATTTGGAGAACCGCAATTTGTTTACTCGTGGAAACTTGTGGCTACAGACCGAGTACCAGCAGGAAAGCGTGATTGTATCTCACTTAGAGAGAAAATCGCAGAGTTACAGAAAGACATTCATGATGGTATTGATGTTGTAGGAAAGAAAATGACACTCTGCCAGCTTTACGCAAAACAGAACGCTCAAAGACCAAAGGTTAGAAAAAACACTGAAACTGGACGCAAATATCTTATGGATATTTTGAAGAAAGACAAGTTAGGTGTAAGAAGTATTGACAGTATTAAGCCATCAGACGCTAAAGAATGGGCTATTAGAATGAGTGAAAATGGTTATGCTTATCAAACCATCAATAACTACAAACGTTCTTTAAAGGCTTCATTCTATATTGCTATACAAGATGATTGTGTTCGGAAGAATCCATTTGACTTTCAACTGAAAGCAGTTCTTGATGATGATACTGTCCCTAAGACCGTACTAACAGAAGAACAGGAAGAAAAACTGTTAGCCTTTGCAAAAGCTGATAAAACCTACAGCAAAAATTATGATGAAATTCTGATACTCTTAAAAACAGGTCTTCGTATTTCAGAGTTTGGTGGTTTGACACTTCCAGATTTAGATTTTGAGAATCGTCTTGTCAATATAGACCATCAGCTATTGAGAGATACTGAAATTGGGTACTACATTGAAACACCAAAGACCAAAAGTGGCGAACGTCAAGTTCCTATGGTTGAAGAAGCCTATCAAGCATTTAAGCGAGTGTTAGCGAATCGAAAGAATGATAAGCGTGTTGAGATTGATGGATATAGTGATTTCCTCTTTCTTAATAGAAAGAACTATCCAAAAGTGGCAAGTGATTACAACGGCATGATGAAAGGTCTTGTTAAGAAATACAATAAGTATAACGAGGATAAATTGCCACACATCACTCCACATAGTTTGCGACATACATTCTGTACCAACTATGCAAATGCAGGAATGAATCCAAAGGCATTACAGTACATTATGGGACATGCTAATATAGCCATGACGCTGAACTATTACGCACATGCAACATTCGATTCTGCAATGGCAGAAATGAAACGCTTGAATAAAGAGAAGCAACAGGAGCGTCTTGTTGCTTAGTAGTACAAATGAATTTACTACTTATTTACCACTTCTGACAGCTAAGACATGAGGAAATATGCAAAGAAACGTGAAGTATCTTCCTACAGTAAAAATACTCGAAAGCACATAGAATAAGGCTTTACGAGCATTTAAGAAAATATAAAAAGATAATTAGAAATTTATACTTTGTTTATATGAAAAATATTCAAGCAGGAGAATTCCAGATTGCTATTGCTGGTCCAAGTTTTCTACAAAGTGAAATCATAAGTATTGAAAATATGTTACCTTTAAGTGGATCATCTGTAGAAATTAACTCTCCGGCTTTTTCAACTGGTTTAACGGAATTAGATAAACAACAAGAACTTTCTGAAATTTCTATGTATCTAGATATATCTGGTATGGTAGCATCATCTCATGAAATGGCAATGTTAAGTATCTTAAACTCGATGTTAACTGGTATTAAAGATTCATTATTAGGCCATAAGTTAAGGACACAAAAGCAATGGATATATAGTATTGTATCATACCCAATATTTTATAGTAATATGACTTTACTAAAAATAGTAACTATAACACCTACAATCTATAAGAAAAAATTGATTAAAACACTGGAGAACAATCTTGTTAATGAATCCGATTTATCTGATGAACTATTATTTTATAAGGCTAAAAAAAGAGTAATCAATGAATTGTACATAAATTGTGAAGTTAATAAAAATGAATATTTAAAAACAATTTGTAGAGAAAAATTATTTGATATTCCAAGTTGGGATAGTATTGCTGAAGAGCTGGAATTGATTTCTTTAGATGAATTAAAAAGTTTTTCAAAAAAAGCAATTATTCAAAATAGGAATTACCACATTGTAATAAAATGATAATATTTTTTTTGTAGTAATCTTTATAATTTTTGTATAATGTTTTATTGAATAATTCAAAAATTTTTAAAGCATCTTCTATTTTTAAAATTGATTTTTGATTATGATGAAATTTAAGTTCAAAAAATCCTTCTAAATACAAAAGAATAGTTTGTTCAAAAAAATCTGTGGAATTAGATAATATATTCTTAGTAGCTTGTTCTAAAAATAAAGCTTCCTCATATAAGCTGTTTTCAATCATAATAAGAAGTGAATTAAGAAGTAATTGAACGAGAGCTTGTTTATTTCTAGGTATAGAACTATACAACTTTCCTTTTTTAAGCGCCTCTTTGGCATATCTAAATAATAAATTTGGTAATATTGCTCGACAACAATTTCCAAGAATAAGAATTTCGTAATATCCCCAGTTTTCAACAGAAAATAAATAATTAGTAAGATAAGAGGTGTCTTGATTACTCAATTGATGAGTATTATCAATTCCATAGATAATACTTTCAATGAAAATAGCGTTTAACTTATGATAATGAGATTTGGTTTCTCTAAACAGTTCCATCTCTTTGCTTACCATATTAAGTAATGATTTGATTTCTTGATTGTATGCAGCCTGTTGAACTAAGCGTATCAAGGTATTGAAGTCTGAAGGCTGATAATTATTACATGAAAGCAAAAACTCCTCTAGTGTTACACCTATTTTTTCAAGTAGATATAATAATTTAAAAAATGAGATTTCTGTCTCTCCTAATTCAAATCTAGATATTTGAGACTTTGAAATTTCTGCACCTGCTAATGAAGAAATAGAAATACCTTTTCCTTCTCGTATTTTTCTATAAGTTTCACCTATAATCATATTTATCTCCATTTACCATAAAAAATCATTAGAAAGCGTGACAGATTATGAAAAAATACTATCAAATTTTTTTATTACTATTTGATATTATCATTATTATTGGATTATATCAATAACATTAATGAGTCTGGGTAAAAACTCAATTTCAGGAGTAAATGAAATGAATATTCCCATAATAAAACGCATTATATCAAGTTTTTTGGACAGCCTTTGTTCGAAAATTATTTTAACTCATAGTTGATGATTCCATAAATTGAAAAGTTTTATACTTAGCATTAAAATGCTCAATTTTAATACGTATTACAAGTATCTCTATTAAACTTCTTATCCTCTTCAGTCAATAGATGCTTTTTAGAATTTTTAACAGGAATGAAGGTTATATTATGAATATTCATAATGCATAAATAATCCAAATACAGAAAATCAAGTGATTGCTCTGGCAAACTTGACCTATCCTTTCTTAAAAAGAGTAAAATCATGTGTATGACCTTCTTAAAAAACTAATTAGCAGGCATGAAGTGGTGTTAAATCGAGTATGATTTGTGTCTTCATGGTGTGTCTCTTTTTTCCTGAATAATTTTACTTTGGTTTCTTTTAGGACGTTGAAATAGGACTTTCTATGACATCAATAGCTATAGTGACACTTGCTGCTTTTAAGTTGTCTAAGGCAAATAGACCTGAAGAACGAAGAGTATCTTCTACCAATATTATCGTTCGGTGACTGTCGCTAATCCAAGACCAAAATCAAAAGCTAGGAGACGTAGAGTTGGTCAATAGAATAAATAACGCAAGTTTAGCATCAACTGTTTTTATAGACTTAGCGTTTTTGGACGTCCTCCTTTATAGTGTTTGGTTTTATAAGCTTTATTTAGACAGGATATCTTCGTTGGGAAGGTGTCCTTTTTTACACTAATAAATAATTTAAAGTTCTCAGAAGTTAGTTGCATGATCTTTTGTAAATAGTTTTCTTAACTATAGTATAGCATAGTACAGTATGCATTTTATTTTTTTCCAATAAGTCTATTATACTTCAAAGACAGCTAGTTTTATTTTTTTCTCTGAACTGTACGATTTTGCGCCTGAAATGTAGGAATTACCTTTCGTTGTGATGTGATAAAACTTACAAGTTCTTTTTGTTATTCTTGACCTAGTTTTTATAGAAAGAAGGTCTAAGATGTTAAATAAAGTCAAAACTAAAGCCTTAATTAGTGTTGGAGCAGTGGCTGCAACTAGCTTTATTCTCATGATGGGATATACTGCTGGTCAACATTCTACTGCTAAACAAAGTCGTAAAGAGATTGAATTGGCTGCAGCTAAACTTGTAGAGGACAAACAAGCAGAAGATAAAGCAAGTATTTTGTCATCAGATACTGTAAAAGAATTTTTGACACAGTACTATACGAAAGAAAAGCTCGGAGAAAATAATACACGTATTCAACCTTATATGACTGAATCAGCTTATTCTCAAGAATTGTCAAGTCAAAATGATGCCATGAACCAAGTGTATAAGGATTATATTTTGGATTATCATTTTGAAAAAGCTGATATCTTTGTCAATCAGACTACGAATCAAGCCATTGCTATGGTGTCTTATAATGTAACCTATGTATCCGATTTAAAGAATGCCAACCAATCAAAGACCAATCAGACAGAAACCAGAACGGTTAAGTTGTCTTATTCGAAACTACCAGGTAAGTTATTGGTCAATCAAGTACAGGTTTGGAAATCTGGGTTAGATGATTTAGATAATGCAACTCCTAAAACTTTAGAAGAATCATCATCAATACCATCACTGCCAAATACTACGACAAAATGATGATATTGCATGGGAATAGAAGAATGTAAGCAAATTTCAATTCTTGATGTAGCCAATCGTTTAGGTATCTCCTTTAAACAAGTTTCGAGCAGTGTCTATGAACATCCTGAACACGATTCATTTCGGATTTTTTCAACTACCAATACTTTTAAATGGTTTTCAAGAGATATTCAAGGTGATGTCATTGATTTTGTTCGACTTGTTAAGGGAATTTCCTTTAAAGAAGCTCTAGCCTTTCTTTCTGAAGAACTTTTTCAAAAAGAAGCTGTTCAAGAAAAAAGAGAGAGACCATTTTATTATCCTTTAAAGAGAATAGAAGATTCTAACTGTAGTCTGGCCAGATATTACTTAACAGAATGTAGAGGAATTTCAGAAGAAATCGTACAAAGGATGATTCAACAAGGTTTAATAACACAAGCCAGCTGGAAAACAAATGAAACAGTTGAACCTGTTATTGTTTTTAAAAGCTTTGATCATCGTCACAAACTGCAGGCGGCAAGCCTACAAGGGATATATAAGAATCACTCTCTTCCTAGAGAGAGGTTGAAAACAATTCTAAAAGGAAGCCATGGACATGTTGGAATATCCTTTGATATTGGTAAACCAAATAGACTGGTCTTTTGTGAATCGTTTATCGACTTGATGAGCTATTACGAACTTCATCAACAAAATCTATTTGATGTTCGTTTGGTATCTATGGAGGGATTAAAAAGGTCTGTTGTTGCTTATCAAACTTTACGACTGATAGCTGAAGAAAATCAGAAGTTGGAATTTTTAGATACAGTAATACCTTCAAAGTTATTGCCTTTGATCAATACAATTCGTGATACCACCAGCTATTTTGATAATCATCCTGATTTATTGACCCTGGCAGTAGATTGTGATGATGCAGGTAAAGATTTTTCTGATAAGTTATCTAGATCAGGATTTCCTGTTTTACTGGATTTACCTAATAATGAATCTGGGAAAGAAAAAAGAGACTGGAACGATATTCTTAGAGAAAAGAAATCAGATTTACAATTGATGATCGAGAATGCAAAAGAGACATTGAGGAATCAACCAGTAAGACAAACCTCTCAATGTTTAGAATTGTGATAACAAAATCAAGATGTTTTAGCTAATATTAGAATGAAGGAGGATCGTATATGACCATTATTGAACGCTTAGAAGAAAAGGTCACTAGGCAAGAAAGTAAGGTAGCAAGAGAGACAGAAAAACTCGCTGCTTACAAAGAGCAACTGGAGACAGCGATGTTTGCGACGTTCAAAAGGCGTCAAAGCATTAGTCACATGAGTTTTGAAGAAGCTCTTGACCATGCCTTCGGTAGAGAAAGACAATTCGATGATTCTGAATTTAGAAAGGATGAAATGAGTGAATGACAAAAGATTGGAATTTTAATCAACCATTAGAAAGTAAATCAGAAAATCAAGAAGATCCAGATAAAATTGCGGCCTTATTTGGAAATCATCAAGGAGGTAATGATGTAAATTATGAAGCAGCTTTTCAAAAGCGCAAACAAGCACCTGTGACGGAATCAAATTCTAGTTCTAAACCCAAAGTTACAGAGGTTAGAACAGGAAAAGAGACAGATATCACTATAAGTTATCAGCAACATCTTAAAAGACTGATTGCGGATAACAATAGCGATATTCAAAGTAGTCAAAAGAAAATTGAAGAGCTACATACGTTGATTGACACAAAGAATAAAGACAATAAGAAATTGCAGTCCATTTATGATGCGATTTCCGAATTACACTAAGCAGTCCTAAGAGGCTGCTTTTTTTGAGAGGCTATAGATGTTTACAAAACTTTTTAAGAAAAACCAAGACAATAGTGACGTATTTAAGAAGTTAATTCATAGACTATCTGATATGTCTGTCCAAGATCTTGAAAAAATAGACCGACTGCTAGATATCATTTTCACTCCAAATAAAGAATCACAACAATTAAAAACAGAAGTAACTTACAGAGAAGAAACTTTGGACGACACATTAAAAAAAGCTAAAAATCAACTTCATAAGGAACAATTGGAGAAGAATTTAGAGAGATTTAGGAAAAATAGTCAATAACGCACCAATTTTGGTGCATTATGCTTTTTTGTGCTATAATTGAATTATAAAAATAAAGGAGTTTGCCATGATTGGAAAGAACATAAAATCCTTACGTAAAACACATGACTTAACACAAGACGACTTTGCCCGAATTGTAGGAATTTCTCGAAATAGCTTGAGCCGGTATGAAAATGGAACGAGTTCAGTCTCTACGGAATTAATTGACATCATTTGTCAGAAGTTTAATGTATCTTATGTCGATATTGTAGGAGAAGATAAAATGCTTAATCCTGTTGAAGATTATGAATTGACTTTAAAAATTGAAATTGTGAAAGAAAGAGGTTCTAATCTATTATCTCGACTCTATCGCTATCAAGATAGTCAGGGAATTAGCATTGATGATGAATCTAATCCTTGGATTTTAATGAGTGATGATCTATCTGACTTGATTCATACGAGTATCTATTTAGTAGAAACTTTTGATGAAATAGAGAGATATAGCGGTTATTTGGATGGAATTGAACGTATGTTAGAGATATCTGAAAAACGGATGGTAGCCTAATGGAAATCCAAGATTATACCGATAGTGAATTCAAACATGCTTTAGAGCGGAACATTCGCTCACTGACAAGAGGAAAAAAGTCCAGTAAGCAACCTATAGCGATTTTGCTTGGAGGGCAAAGTGGTGCTGGTAAGACTACAATTCATCGTATTAAACAGAAAGAATTTCAAGGAAATATTGTTATCATAGATGGTGATAGTTTTCGTTCTCAGCATCCACACTATTTAGGACTGCAGCAAGAATATGGCAAAGATAGTGTAGAATACACCAAAGATTTTGCAGGGAAAATGGTAGAGCATATAGTTGATGAACTCAGCACACAGGCCTATCATTTGTTGATTGAAGGGACTTTGCGAACCACTCAAGTCCCACGGCAGACTGCTCAATTACTACGAAAAAAAGGCTACCATATTTCTTTGGCTGTGATTGGCACCAAACCAGAACTTTCCTATCTCAGTACCTTGATTCGTTATGAGGAACTTTACACAATAAATCCTAATCAGGCCAGAGCAACCCCTAAAGAACATCATGATGGTATTGTAGAGCATTTGGTTGATAACCTAAGAGAGTTAGAAAACGATAAACTCTTTGACCGCATTCAAATTTACCAAAGAGATAGGACTTGTATTTACGATTCTGAAACGGATGAGATTTCCGCAGCAACAGTTCTTCAAGAATGCCTCTTCAGAAAATGGAGTAATGTAGAGGAAGAGATGATGCAAATAGAGGAAGAGATGATGCAAATAGAGAAAGATAGATTAAAAAGGCTATATAAAGTTAAGGAGAATGGAAATAGTTTATGAAAGAATATTTTTATAAGTCTGCAAATGTTACCTACTATATGGAAAGTAATGAGTTCTTTAAAAACAGTGAACAGCTGACTTTGATTGAAGAGGATAAAACTTTTGATATAACTGATTTTAAAAAGTTAATTCAACAAGATTTGAATACTATTCTTCATACAAAGTTTGACAATATAGTACTGTTAGCTGGTGCTGGAGCTTCAGTTGTAGTTGAAAACGATGTAATAAATAACGCATTTGGAAAGACTGTAGCAATGATTGCTCAAGATGTTTTTGAATAACTGAATGAACGGAGTGACATATATTCGCTGGTCCAATTATCAAAAATTATTGATTTTGGTAATATCACTAAAAAAATTACTGATGATAATAATGTTGAAATAGAGATTTTAAGTGAAGATTTTAATTTAGAGGACTTTTTATCCAGCTTACAACACTATGCTCCATATGTAAAAAGAGGAAAGGTAAAATATGAAAAGTCGCTCAATACTATTCTTAAAATTATAAAGAAAAATACTGACTATAGCTATGATAGGAATAAGTTAAAACATGGTGCTATTTTAAACATATTGATTAAAAAAATTAAGTCTCCCAATAAGCTTTCAGTAGTTACAACAAATTATGATACTTTATTTGAGGAGGCAGGGGCAAAATTGAATTATATAATATTTGATGGTTTTAATTTTGTTGAAGATCCAAAATTTGAGAGTGACATTTTTGATTGGAATCTTATTAGAGAAGTGCCAATAATGAAAACGAGCGAGTTAGAGTACAGGGACAAAGTGTTTAATCTAATTAAGATTCACGGTTCTCTGACTTGGGAAAGAGGTGAAGATGGAAATATTTATAGGAAAAAGAAAAATGCAATTAATAATATCAATAATACGGTGATGATTTTTCCAAGTTCTGATAAATATGCTCAGAGCTATCAGGAACCATATTTTGAACTGTTTACTAAATTCCAGGAATTATTAAAAAAGCAAAATACACTACTGATTACGACGGGATTTAGCTTTTCGGATAATCATATTTCTAAAATGATTACACAAGCGATCAAAAATAACTCTGGTTTAACGGTAGTAGTTTCTGACTTTAACATCGATCAACAAAACGATAATTGGAAAGAAATAACGCATCTAATGGAAGTACATAATCCAATTGTCTTTTTAAAGGCTACATTAAATGATGGATTAACAGATTATTTAGGTGATAAATATGCGGATTGAAGATTTTTATGATGAGTTAGATAAGAGTAATTTTTATTTAGGTATGGTGTCGCAAGTATACCGTAGTAATATAGTTATTCAAGTTGAAAATCTTACATTATTAGCTTTTAAAAAGCTAAAGAATATAGCTATAATTCCTAATACAATAAATTATTTTGTAGCTATAGATTCAAATGATGGAATTTACTTTGGAGAATTATTTCAGTCAAAGATACAAAATGGAGTGAATTCTCATGAAATGGTAGCAAAGGGATTTCAAGAAAATGTTTATCCAGAATTAAATATTGATATTTTAGGTTTTATACCAATCGGTGATAAATTTTTCAAGTTACCTGGGACTCATACTGTAGGATTAACTGATAAAGTCTACATAGCAGATAGAAATATAATTGAACATTTCGTATCCTCGATAGAAGTTAAACCAAATTCGGAGAAAAAATTATCATCCTTTTCAAATCTATCGTTAAATTCTCAAAATTACCCTATTTCTTTTCAGCCTAGAACTTTATTTGACAGACATTTATTAACTATTGGCACAACTAATAGTGGAAAATCAACATCTGCATTGTCGATATTAGATAAATTAATAAGTAATAATATACGTACTTTGATTATTGATCCTACCGGTGAATATAGCTTATCTTTTTCAGAAGATGAAGTTGATAAATACGTTTTAGGAGAAAAAGCGTTTGTTCCTGTATCCGAATTGTCAATGCAGCAATGGTCAATATTATTTGAAACCAATGATGGTACTCAACCTGCTGTTTTAGCAGAAGCAATTAGAGGTTTAAGATATCAATTGAAGCAGGGATTAACAGGACCATATGTAAAAATTGGTAAGTCAGTAAACGTTGTAGAAAGAGAATTAAATCAGCTAACATCTAATGATAAAGATTTCGATTTATCACTTTTAAGTGAGCAGATAGCTAATGAAACAACTCAACAAACAAATTCTGGTGTGTATAAGGCAGATGCATTTAATTTTGGTATAAATCAATATCTGATACAAAAGGTAAATTATAAATTAGCTAATACAAATTTTAAAACATTCTTTAGTTCTCAAAAAGAGAACTTATTAGATATTATTAAAAATTTTGCAACCACATCAAAAAAATCTCTTTATATAGATGCATCAAGGATTGGTACTACAGATGGTATTGGTGGAATGATAATTGATTTGGTAACAAATTTTTTATTAAATATCCCCAAAAATGAGATCAATTCATTCGTAATTTTTATTGATGAGGTACACCGATATACAAAATCTAATAACATAGGAGAGACATCATTTTATACGGGGTTAACAGGAATTGCAAGAGAAGGTCGTAAAAAAGGTATATTTCTTTTTTTAACGACACAGAATCCTAATGATGTTGATAAAATTCTATTAGGTCAAATTGGTACTTTACTTATTCACCGTTTAACAGCTATTGATGAGATTAGAGCAATTAGTAATCATTTATCTGAGCAGCAGATTGCACAAGTCAGGAAATTGAATACTGGTGAAGCAGTATTAACTAGTATAAATTTACTCAAAGATTTATATCTTGAGATTGAAAAATGTGATAGAGTACATATGAATGATACTCCAAGTCTATGGCAAGATTGAAAATCTAGTTGGAGAGTTATATTTTTTGATTTTGTTACATCTTCATTTCTGAGAGCTCAGGCTCTCTTTTTTTCCCCTCATTTTTCATGTTGTGATAACTTTTCCAAATCATCCTTGTTATCCTAATACCATTCCTAAGAAAATCAAACTTTGATTTTCTACTGGGGGTTTGGGGGGCGAAGCCACCAAGTTATCTTATCGTTGGCTGTCATAACTGAAAGGTTTTGGTCGGCTGGCGATATGATTTTTTGGGTATTGTGACCACAATGCCTGAGCTCGCAAAGACCGAACAAGAAGAGAGTGAGGTCTTTAGGAAGCGTACTGACAATGTGAGGCAGCCTGACACTGTCAGACAAGTATAATGTTGAAAGGATAGTAGGATGGGACAAGAAATTAAGTTAATCCGTAAGCAATTTAGGATCACGAGACAAGAAGAAAAACAGATAAAAGAAATGATGAGGGAACAAAAACTGGATAGTTTCTCAGAATTTCTTCGTCAAAATTTGTTGAAAAAGAATTATCAGGATAGAATTTTTGAAAGTTGGTTTTCCCTTTGGCAATCTCAAAAGTTTGAACAAATTAGTCGAGATGTGCATGAAGTTCTAGTTGTCGCAAGAGAAAATCACCAAGTGACTCAAGAACACGTTTCAATCTTACTGACATGCGTTCAAGAATTGATTGCGGAAGTCAATCAAGTACAGCCGCTCAGTCGTGGATTTCGTGAAAAATACATGAGATAGGAGGCTACTATGGTTTATCGTTATCGTACCAATCTCAAAAAAGTATTTCTAACAGATTCAGAGTTACATCAATTGAATGAGCGAATCGACAAGAGTCACTGTCAAAATTTTTCAGTCTATGCCAGAAAAGTGTTGTTGAATCCCAATATGTCATTTGTCACCATTAACACGGATACCTATGACCAGTTAGTATTTGAATTGAGACGGATTGGAAATAACATTAATCAAATTGCGCGTGCAATCAATCAAAGCCATTTGATTTCTCAGGAACAGTTACAAGAATTGAGTAAGGGAGTTAGTGAGTTAATTACTGGCGTAGAGAAAGAATTTCAAGTGGAAGTGAAAAGATTGAAGGAGCTCTATGGTAGTCACTAAACACTTTGCGACACACGGAAAAAAATATCGTAGGCGTTTAATTAAGTATATTCTCAATCCTGATAAAACGGACAATTTGAAATTGGTATCTGATTTTGGCATGAGCAATTATTTAGACTTCCCTAGCTATGAAGAAATGGTAGAAATGTACAATGTCAACTTTACCAATAACGACAAGTTGTACGAATCCAGAAATGACCGACAAGAAAAACATCAACAAAATATCCATGCCCATCACCTCATTCAATCATTTTCTCCTGAAGATAATCTGACACCTGAAGAAATTAACCGCATTGGTTATGAGACCATGATGGAATTAACAGGGGGCCGTTTTCGTTTCATCGTGGCAACTCATACAGACAATGATCATGTTCATAATCACATCCTAATCAACGCCATTGACCGTAATTCAGATAAAAAGTTGATATGGAATTATGCCTTGGAACGAAACCTTCGTATGATTTCAGATCGTATTTCTAAAGTGGCTGGAGCGAAAATTATTGAAAAACGTTTCTCCTACCGTGACTATCAAAAATATAGGCAGTCTAGTCATAAATTTGAATTGAAGCAACGCCTTTATTTTTTGATGCAGCACTCAAAGTCCTTTGATGATTTTTTAGAAAAAGCGGTGCAGTTACATGTTCATATTGATTTTAGTCAGAAGCATAGTCGATTCATGATGACGGATAGAGCAATGACAAAACCAATTCGAGGACGCCAACTCAGCAAACGAGATTTATATGATGAAGAATTTTTTCGTACACATTTTGCCAAGCAAGAGATTGAAAGTCGTTTAGAATTTTTGTTGAACCGTGTCAATTCTTTAGAAGAGTTACTAACAAAAGCAAAAGAATTGCATCTAACCATTGACTTAAAACAAAAAAATGTAATCTTTATACTTGAAGAAAATGGAAAGCAATTCAGTCTGAGTCATAAAAAAATAAGTGATAAGAAATTATATGATGTCAATTTTTTTCAAGATTATTTTAAAAATAAGGAAGTCGGTGATTCAGAAGGCTTAGAGAATTTACAGGAGCAGTACCATGCTTTTCAAGAAGAACGTGATAAGGAGAAGGTAGCCACTGAAGAAATTGAGGAAGCCTTTGAGGAATTTAAGAAGAAGCGAGATGCCGTTCACGAATTTGAAGTGGAACTTGCAGGACACCAAATAGAGAAGTTAGTTGATGAGGGCGTTTATATCAAGGTGTCTTTTGGTGTAAAGCAGAGCGGTTTTATTTTCATTCCTAACTATCAATTAGATATTCTTGAAGAAGAGAATCAGACAAAATATAAAGTCTATATCCGTGAGACAACCTCATACTTTATCTATAACAAAGAACATTCGGATAAGAATCAGTATATAAAAGGACGAACCTTGATTAGACAGCTAACCAACGATAGTCGAGCAATACCATACAGACGACCGACTGTTGAAAGACTTCAAGAAAAGATTTTTGAGATTAACCTCTTGATTGAGTTAACAGAGACAGACAAAAAATACCAGGTCATCAAAGACGAACTGGTCGCAGAAATAGCAGAGATAGACATCAAACTGACTCAAATAAATGAAAAAATCGCCACCTTAAACAAGATGGCGGAAGTGTTTATTAATCATAAAAGTATAGATAAGAGTAGTAGGAAGTTAGTAAGATATGAATTATCAAAACTAAATATTCCCGAGAATGTAACTTTAAAGAATATAGAATATGAGGTTGCAAAATTAAATAAACAACTAATTCAGCAAATTGATCTATATGAAAAATCAGTTAGAAAACTGGAAATTTATTTAAAACAATTTGATATAAATAAACATCGAATTTCTAGAGATAAAATTGAAATTGAATTTTAAAGGATTTGAGTACATATTACGACTAATAGAAAAACTTGATATATAAGGGATTTATTGATGCAAAGATACTAATTACTGATACAGTTATTAAAACGACTAAAGTAATTGGAGTGAAATCGGGTGAAGTTGTGTTAGAAACGAAAGAAGAAGTAGAAGAAATACCTCAACCATTTGACACAATACCGTTATTTTTTTAGATGAGATTAATTCTTTGTTTTCCAAAGACACATCATGTTGAGGCGGTAAGTTTGCTAGTCAAGGAGTAAAACGACGAAGATTAGCATTTACTTCCGCCCATGCGATAGCTGTCCGTGATTGACAAGTGCTAGCACGCAGACAGAACGGAGATAGCGAACCGCTGAGTGTGTCGCTCTGCTCGTAAAAGCTTAGAAACCTTTGAACGAAAGGGATAATGAAAGCCTTGATTGCAAGGCTTTTTGCTTTATGGTGGGTAAGTATCAGAGTGAGAAAATTTTTGGAATGAGTAGAAGTGATAGCTAGAAATTATCAGTTTCTATTTCCATTTACCCTGTGGGTACGTGTTTGTTTCCATTGACAAGGAGTTTGTGGGAATAGAAATGTACCCACCTTGTTTGAATCAAGTGAAGTGTAGTTGAAGGAAATCTGTTGAAAGCAATACTTCATTTTACCGAATAAGTAATAATTTAGGCAACTTCAAATCGATTAAAAAAAACTATTTTAAAGGTTAAGAGTAGACAAAAATTGTCCACTCTTTTTTGCAAACTCAATTTATCAATAAATGAAATGAGGGAATGTAAAATGAAATATTTTGAGGTTGAGTTAGAAAATCCTGATGAATTTTTAAAACTACAAACAGAAGATTTTGTGAAAGCTAATCGCTTGCTACTAAGGAAGATAATCCAGAGCGTTACAGTCTATGAAGAAAACTTCGTCATATCCTTTAAATCTGGCATCGAATTGGAAGTATGAGTCTCATTCCATAACTTTTATATTGAACATATCATCTTGTTGTGTTATACTATAAATTGATATAAACAAAGATGTAGGAGGAACCGAAACTATGACAGCCTCAATGCGTTTAAGATAAGCTGGCAATAAAAAAAGCAGAATCTATACCCGATGATAGGCTTTTTTGTTGTGCTTATTTATACGATATTGAGCATTCATTAGTTACGGTGAGGATATTGGTTATTTAACTATACCTTTATTTAACTATGTCTTTAATATGAATGTTTCCAAATTGTATGTATGCAGACCAAAAGCCACATTGTGGGGTTTGGCCTGCATTTTTTATTGCCTAGAATGCTATTCAAAATAGAAATTCAAGCAAAATAATATGCAGGAGATAATATAAATGGAAAAATACAACAATTGGAAACGAAAATTTTATGCAATATGGGCAGGGCAAGCAGTATCATTAATCACTAGTGCCATCCTGCAAATGGCGATTATTTTTTACCTTACAGAAAAAACAGGATCTGCGATGGTCTTGTCTATGGCTTCATTAGTAGGTTTTTTACCCTATGCGATTTTGGGACCTGCCATTGGTGTGCTAGTGGATCGTCATGATAGGAAGAAGATAATGATTGGTGCCGATTTAATTATCGCAGCAGCTGGTGCAGTGCTTGCTATTGTTGCATTCTGTATGGAGCTACCTGTCTGGATGATTATGATAGTATTGTTTATCCGTAGCATTGGAACAGCTTTTCATACCCCAGCACTCAATGCGGTTACACCACTTTTAGTACCAGAAGAACAGCTAACGAAATGCGCAGGCTATAGTCAGTCTTTGCAGTCTATAAGCTATATTGTTAGTCCGGCAGTTGCAGCACTCTTATACTCCGTTTGGGATTTAAATGCTATTATTGCCATCGACGTATTGGGTGCTGTGATTGCATCTATTACGGTAGCAATTGTACGTATACCTAAGCTGGGTAATCAAGTGCAAAGTTTAGAACCAAATTTCATAAGGGAGATGAAAGAAGGAGTTGTGGTTCTGAGACAAAACAAAGGATTGTTTGCCTTATTACTCTTAGGAACACTATATACTTTTGTTTATATGCCAATCAATGCACTATTTCCTTTAATAAGCATGGAACACTTTAATGGAACGCCTGTGCATATTTCTATTACGGAAATTTCCTTTGCATTTGGGATGCTAGCAGGAGGCTTATTATTAGGAAGATTAGGGGGCTTCGAAAAGCATGTATTACTAATAACAAGTTCATTTTTTATAATGGGGACCAGTTTAGCCGTTTCGGGAATACTTCCTCCAAATGGATTTGTAATATTCGTAGTTTGCTGTGCAATAATGGGGCTTTCGGTGCCATTTTATAGCGGTGTGCAAACAGCTCTTTTTCAGGAGAAAATTAAGCCTGAATATTTAGGACGTGTATTTTCTTTGATCGGAAGTATCATGTCACTTGCTATGCCAATTGGGTTAATTCTTTCTGGATTCTTTGCTGATAAAATCGGTGTAAATCATTGGTTTTTACTATCAGGTATTTTAATTATTGGCATTGCTATAGTTTGCCAAATGATAACTGAGGTTAGAAAATTAGATTTAAAATAAACAATATTGGAGGAAATGTTATGGAATTAATATTAAAAGCAAAAGACATTCGTGTGGAATTCAAAGGACGCGATGTTTTAGATATAAATGAATTAGAAGTATATGATTATGACCGTATTGGTTTAGTAGGAGCAAATGGTGCTGGAAAAAGCACTTTACTCAGGGTACTTTTAGGAGAATTAACTCCCCCAGGATGTAAAATGAATCGTCTGGGTGAACTTGCCTATATTCCCCAGTTGGACGAAGTAACTCTGCAGGAGGAAAAAGATTTTGCACTTGTAGGCAAGCTAGGTGTTGAGCAATTAAATATACAGACTATGAGCGGTGGTGAAGAAACAAGGCTTAAAATAGCACAGGCCTTATCGGCACAGGTTCATGGTATTTTAGCGGATGAACCTACGAGCCATTTAGACCGTGAAGGAATTGATTTTCTAATAGGACAGCTAAAATATTTTACAGGTGCACTGTTAGTTATTAGCCATGACCGCTATTTTCTTGATGAAATAGTAGATAAAATATGGGAACTGAAAGATGGCAAAATCACTGAGTATTGGGGAAACTATTCTGATTATCTTCGTCAGAAAGAGGAAGAACGTAAGAGCCAAGCTGCAGAATACGAACAATTTATTGCGGAACGTGCCCGATTGGAAAGGGCTGCGGAGGAAAAGCGAAAACAGGCTCGTAAAATAGAACAGAAGGCAAAAGGTTCTTCAAAGAAAAAAAGTACTGAAGACGGAGGGCGTTTAGCTCATCAAAAATCAATAGGAAGTAAGGAAAAAAAGATGTATAATGCTGCTAAAACCCTAGAGCACAGGATTGCGGCCTTAGGAAAAGTAGAAGCTCCGGAAGGCATTCGCAGAATTCGTTTCAGGCAAAGTAAAGCATTGGAGCTCCATAATCCATACCCTATAGTCGGTGCAGAAATTAATAAAGTATTTGGGGATAAGGCTCTGTTTGAAAATGCATCTTTTCAAATTCCGTTAGGAGCAAAAGTGGCGTTAACTGGTGGTAATGGAATCGGAAAAACAACTTTAATCCAAATGATCTTAAACCATGAAGAAGGAATTTCTATTTCGCCTAAGGCAAAAATAGGTTACTTTGCACAGAATGGTTACAAGTACAACAGTAATCAGAATGTTATGGAGTTTATGCAGAAGGATTGTGACTACAATATATCAGAAATTCGTTCAGTGCTAGCATCTATGGGGTTCAAACAGAACGATATTGGAAAAAGTTTATCTGTTTTAAGCGGTGGAGAAATTATAAAATTGTTGCTTGCTAAAATGCTCATGGGTAGATATAACATCCTAATAATGGATGAACCCAGTAACTTCCTTGACATACTAAGTTTAGAGGCTTTGGAAATACTAATGAAGGAGTACACCGGAACTATCGTGTTTATCACCCACGATAAACGATTACTCGAAAATGTAGCAGATGTAGTTTATGAAATTAGAGATAAGAAAATAAATCTGAAACATTAAATTTAAGGTAGTCGCTGGTCAGTATAGTCTGTTCTGGTTGGCGACTCCATTGTTAAAGAGTATAAAGACTTTAGATTTTATGAATATTAAAAATAGGAACAGTCAATTGAACTGCTCCTATTTTTCTGCTAAATATATTGTAGTTTTCTTATATGTATAATGATAGATTAGCGGATTCTCATCTACGGTACTTACTTCAAATATGAAGAAGTGATCGCGGTTATCTCTGGACTTTTCCTTATTGAGGACAAAGTAATTCTTACGTGAAGTCGCCATTGTTTTTAGGATATCATCAGTTAGGAAGGTCAATGGAATATTCATGTTAGAGTAGCGGTAGAAGTCACGTTCAAAATCTTGGTAGCTCTCGCTATAATAGTCCATTTGTAGGTGATTACGCTGAAACTCAAGCTGATTCATAGAGCTCCTCCTCGACAAGTTCAATACTAATAATGTCTTTTAATTTCAAATTGATGTGACCTGTTGTAGTTTTTATCAAAATGAAATCTTTGGTCAGACTTGGTATTGTTCCAGTGTAGGAAACACGCTTGTTTTTTTCAATCACTTGAATGCGTGTGCGTAGCTGCCCGGCGTATACTTGACTGAGGAGTAATAATTTCTTCTCTAGTGATAAGTCAGACATGTACGTTACTTTGTTTGTATCATCAGAGAGTGCTGATGCATGTTCAGATAGGAAAAAGCCCATCCATTTTTGCATCTTTGTATCCTGGTACTCTCTTGCTGATTGAAATGGTAAATATGAACGGTCAATCATTTTAATCCCTCCAATACACCAGCGGAATGACCGCCAATAAGTTTACTGCGTTCAATATTTTAGGAACCTTCAGTTAGGACGGTTCCTTTTTGTATGGCTAAAAAGCCAAACTGTTCTCTGACAACATCAATAGCTGTCTGAAGTCTATTTTCTTTTTCAATTTCTTCTACATCATGCAAAATGAGGACAACCCTTTTACTACCAAGGTGTTCTGTGCAGAATGCGGTTCAGCTTTTGGACGTAAGAACTGGACGACCAGTCGTGGCAAACGTAAAGTTTGGCAGTGTAACAACCGTTATAAGGTAAAGGGACAGATTGGTTGTCAGAATAACCATATCGATGAGGGAACACTAGAGAAAGCTGTAATGATGGCAGTTAAACTACTGAGTGAGAATATGGATTTGTTGCATGGAAAGTGGAATAAGATCTTGGAAGAAAACCAGTTATTAGAAAAGCATTACAGTGTGTTACTGGCTGAATTGATAAATAAGGAGTGTTGGGAATATGATTCCTTTGAGATGTGTCAGGTACTAGATAGTATTTTGATTTCGGAGGATGGACAGATAACCGTTAGATTTTTGGAAGGAACAGAAGTTGATTTATAAGGCTGTAGGCATAGTATAGTTCACTATGTTTGCAGCCTTTTTTCTTGTTTAGTGGTATAATTATATGTAGGATTTTTTTAATATCGGTTACTTTTTATGAATTAACCAAAAAACTAAAATGGAGTTGTTTTATAATGAGATATTCTGAAGAAGCATTACAATCATGGATTAAGCCGTTATCTGCCACTGAAGAAACACGGGTTGAAAATACTATTGGAATGATTAAAGATGCAATAGAAAGGAGTGGGCTCTCTTCAAAGTATGAATATGAAATTTTTGCCCAAGGTTCTTATGCAAATAATACGAATGTAAAGAAAAATAGCGACATTGATATCTGTATCATGGTGAAATCTTTATTTTATTGTGAGTATGTAGATGGGTTATCGGACCTAGACTATAATTACTCTAGTAGCAGCACCAATGCTAATGTATTTAAAAACGAAGTGATTAAAGCGTTAATTTCAAAATTTGGTGCAGAATCAGTTTCTATTGGCAATAAGTGTATCAATATTAATTCTAACTCATATCACGTAAATGCAGATGTAGTCCCATGTTTTCAATATCGAAATTATAGATATATTGGTAGCAGGTCATCTGAAAAATTTGTTGAAGGCATCAAATTTTTTACCTCAAACGGAAATTATGAAGTAATTAATTATCCTAAAGTTCATATACAAAATGGTATCTCTAAGAATAAATCTACTCACTATAAATATAAATATTTAGTTAGGATTATGAAGCATATTAAGAACGAGATGCAGGAGCTAGGATTGACAAACGAACGCATTTCTTCATATTTGATAGAATGTTTGGTCTGGAATATACCTGAACAGATGTTTTTCAATAGTAATAGCTACACAGGGTTGTTACAGCAAGCGTTATATTACATAGTGTCTCAAGTGAATTTAAATTGGGTTGAAGTAAGTGGAATGTATTACCTTTTTCGTTCAGAGAAGAAATGGAATTTACAGGATACAAAAACTTTTTTAGTTAGAATGATTGAATTTTTGGATTATAAATAAAACTTATGAATGAACAGCAGAAAAAATTTTTGAATATTACAATATGGGTTTTTGCAATTTGCTTGTTATTAAGATTGTTAATAAGTGGCCAAGAGATTGCAGTGAATCTTAAATCTGATATTTTGGCATTGGTATATTCAGCCATTGGGTATATTGGTGAAGCTATATCAGTTACAGCAATTATTATGGCTATTTTTGAAAAAACAGCATGGCGGTGGCCATTACTATCTAAGATTCATAATGTTCCAATTTTATTTGCGAATTATGTAGGTAGTTTCAAGACGGACTATGATCAGAATGAAAGAAATTGTGAACTTACTATTGAACAGTCATTTACGACTATTAAAGTTAAGTTTAAAACGGGTGAAAGTTCGAGCCATAGCATTACAGCATCAATTATCAATGATAATGGAACACAAAAATTAATTTATACATATTTAAATAGCCCAAGGGCTGAATTGCAAAGTCCTATACATTATGGGACGGTAATTCTTGATATTGATAATCCAAATCAACTAGAAGGAAATTATTATACTAATCGAGGAACCAAAGGTTCAATGAGTTTTGAGATAAACAACCCTTCTCGCTAGTTGGATTTGTAAAGATTTAAATAAAGAAAGAAGAACTAACTATCGGAAACTTGGCATAGATGTAACAATACTGTATATTAACGAAGCCGTAAATACTCGCATTAGTTACGTTTAATAGTTTAATACGGATATTCAGCAGCTTTGATTTCGTTTCACAGTATAGGTAGTAACCGTCAAGACATGTGGAGGCGGTAGTTTTGATGTCAAAAGTTGCAACCAGTGAATAAATGAAGTGTAGAAAATAAAGGCTTGTTCAATTCAATATATAATGAATTACCGGCACCCAAACCAAAGAAAAAGAAATAATTAAATTAGAAGTTGAAGGGGGGAAGAATGAGAATCGGAGTTATTCAAGCAAGTTTGCAAGCGACCAAAAATCAAATAATCTATGATGCTGTATTAAAGTATGCTCCAAAGAAATCTGAGGTTATAAATTTTGGCTGTACGATGGAAGAAAATGGAAAATACTCGTATATAGAAATTTCTATTCTTATAGGTATCTTGTTGGCAAGTAGGACAGTTGATTTCGTTGTTACGGGCTGTTCTTCCGGACAAGGAATGATGCTTGCTTGTAATAGTATGCCTGATGTCATTTGCGGGTATGCACCTACACCGAAGGATGCCTATTTATTTGCTCAGATTAATAATGGAAATGCGATATCATTACCATTAGGTGAAGATTATACATGGTCAGGTACTGAAAATCTTGAAAAAACAATAGAAGCTCTTTTCTCAGAGCCATTTGGGCAAGGATACCCTAAAAGTGAGGCAGAGAGAAAGATAAGAGATGCCGAGCAACTTAAAGAGATAAGAAGAATCGGACAGGTTCAGTTTAAAGAATTAGTAAATATACTAGATATATCACTGCTTGAATCAATCAAGAGGAAACAGGATGTAATTCAGAATGTAAAGGCGTATGGGAAGAAAGAAATAGCTGATTTAATGAAATGAGTAAATCACAGTTTGTCGTTTTAACGATAGCCTTATTTAATCATTAAAAGGTATGTGAATATGTTTTCAGATACAGACAAGACTACCTGACATACTTAGTGAGCACTCGTTTCAATTAGAATATGTGAGTTTGTTATAGAAACTTAGTTAAACATCTCGCTTTTTCATTTCAAGGCGAGAGGTTTCAAAGCTCCACTGGAGCTTTGAACTCCCCAAACCATTTGAGTCCCATAAACGCATCATACTGAGGCAGTAGCTTTGTTGCGAAGAGTAAAAGGATGAAAATCTTTTATTTCAAGCGTTTTGTCTTTGTAGATAAAGGCAATTTTAACATCAAAAAAGTCCTAAAAAGGTACATGGAAGTAAATGTATTTACGGATATCGCCCACATATCGGAAAAATAAATACAACAATAAATATTTATATCTCAAGCGAGAACTATTCTATATGGTTCTCGTTTTTTTGCGTTTAAGGAGAAATTTTGTAGAAAGAAATGCAGTCATCACATCATATCGTGATTTCTTATCTAGTCCGACAAATGGACCTGGATATTGTTGAAGCAACAACTGTGATGGCTGATTTGGAAAAGAGTGGTTTGGTTCAAATCCAACCAGGTGATGAACTGGAGATAAAAGAGTGGGGAGGTATCTCATGAAAAAGATTACAGCAAATCAATATCAAACGTCTGGCGCTATTACAAGATCCCAAAGATTCTCTTTGAGGATGAACGAGGGACATGAAACTGAAAGTCAAGGTGGTTTATGCGGTTCTTAAAGACCGCCAAGAGCTGTCTCTTAGTCTTAGTTGGGAGGACAATCCCTATTATACCAATTGGCTTAATGATTTCTTTGGAAATACGGGTAAGTCCAGCTAGTCTCGCTTTCTAACCTACTGGGAGGGTAATTCAAGAAACAAGTTACTAAAATGCAAAACCAGAGAGACAGAGTAGTATTACCAGATTGAAAAGGTTTTTTGTCAACCAAATGGAGTCACAGCCCAAAGTGATTCTAAGGCTTTGGAAAGTTTGCGAAGGGATGGTAACTCGATTCCAGGAGGTAGCGATGGTATTGTTATGCTATGGCCAGTGTACCTGGGGAGAAGCAGCTCGCATCAAGCAGTTAGGATTAAAACTCAAGGACAGAAATGGGGAAAAGATTCCTATTATCAACATCATGGGAAATGCTCGAGACTAGGTGGCAACCGCTGCAATTCTGGGTGGTGAAACAGGCTCTATTCCAAGAGCTGAAGTTATTATCTCATTTGTCGATGACAGTCATGGGACATTTGTTCCTTATGGTCATGTGTCTTTTGTCAAGGAGGTCTATCCAGATGATTCATTTCCGGTATCGGAAACCAATGTCTATGGAAGACGATTTAGTGCCATGAATTTTGCTTATGCGACGAAATAGAGAGTCTTTAATTGAAATTTTCTAATATTTTGGTGACTTATAGTTTTTGTAAGTCACTTTTTATTATCAAAAAACTTGCATTTTATCATTTAAAATGATAAAATACGTACAAAATGATAAAAAGGAAAAACAATGAATGTTCAAAAGATAATTTCTATTTTTCAATCGTTTTATATTAATGTAAGTGTTGAAAAAATAGCTTTAACTTTACCAATTAGTTTTGAAAAAAGATTTCAATATGTCCAAATGAAGTTTCATAAGGAGTCATTTTTATTGATTAAAGAAAAGAGAAGAGGAAGTTTAGACTCATTTGTTACTCAAGCTCGTATTATGGGTGAAAAAGCTAGCATGGACGTTGTTTTGGTATTTTCAAAGCTATCTGACATTGAAAAAAAACAACTCCTTCAAGCTAGAGTTCCTTTTGCAGATTTCAAGGGAAATCTCTTTTTTCCTCCATTGGGATTAGTATTGAATGCTAATGATGATGTTGTAGCATCTAAAGAATTAACACCTAGTGAACAATTAACTTGGATTGCCTTTTTATTGACAAAAGGTCAAAAAGAAGTAGATGTTGATATGCTTTCACAGGTAACTGGACTTCCAAACTCAACGATTTATAGGTGCTTGAGGACTTTTAAAACTTTAGATTGGTTAAATAAGCCAAATAAACTTTACACCTATACAGCATCAAAAAAAGAATTATTCTTAAAATCAGAATCCTATTTATTTAATCCAATCAAAAAACGGCTCTTATTGCCAGATGTAGATCTAAAGAATATAAAATCTGCTTCTAGTCTTCTATACGGTGGTACGTATGCTTTATCCTATTTGACCTTTTTAGCTGAATCGGATGAAAATAGTAGCTATGTCATATCACAGAGACAATTCAATAAATTATCCTTGCCATTATTTCAGCATGTTTTAGAAGGCAAGGTATTAGAAATATGGCGATATCGCCCTTTTGTATCGGAATTTTGGAACGGTTTTAAAGAAAATCAAGATAGACAGTTTGTAGATCCTATTTCACTTTATTTGACCTTAAAAGATGATGATGATCCACGTGTGGAGGAAGAGATTGAAGCACTAAAAAATAATATATTACAGTATCTAGGAGAAGATGATGTCAGCTAATACGAAAGCTATTTTTCAAGAAATGTTTGCGAGTTTTCAAGACTATTATGTTTTGATTGGAGGGACTGCAACCTCTATTGTATTGGACTCGCAAGGATTTAAAAGTCGGACAACAAAAGATTATGATATGGTAATCATTGATGAATTAAAAAATAAGGAATTTTATGATACCTTGAATCACTTTTTAGAATTGGGAGAATATCAAGGAAGTCAGAAGGATGAAAAAGCACAGCTATTTCGATTTACAACAAATAAACCTGAGTTTCCTTCTATGATTGAACTATTTAGCATTTTACCAGAATACCCATTAAAGAAGGAGGGGAGAGAAACACCCTTACATTTTGATGAAGATGCTAGTTTGTCGGCCTTATTATTGGATAAGGATTATTATAATATATTGGTGCATGAAAAAGAATCCATTCAGGGATACTCGGTGTTGAGTAATCGTGGTTTAATTATTTTCAAGGCTAAAGCTTGGTTGGATATGAGAGAACGCTCTGCCACAGGTATTCAAGGTTTAAGTAAAGCCATAAAAAAACATTTGAACGATATTACTCGATTAACAGCTCTATTAGTAGGGAGTGAAAAGCTATCAAATATAACCTCTAGTGACACGGTAAAAGCAGATATGCACCGTTTTGTGATAGAACTTGAGTCTGTGATATCAACTATTCCTCAAAATGATGATATTTTATTGAATCGAAATGAAGTTTTTGAAATTTTGAAAGATTTTTTAGATAGTTAAAATAATTGTAGTAACATAGGTATATTGGAATGTGACATACTTGTTTTTGTCTGGGAGGACTGATGCGTCAGCTCTCCCGTTTTTTATGTTCAAGTCACTTGACTTAGTTCAGGTAGTTTTTTGCTGTTCTTTTTCATGCGATAACTATTTCAAGGCGTTTTGGTAGTATTAGAGAGAAAACTAAATAGTAGGAGGTAGTTACATGTTGATTCAAGAAAAAGGCGAGAAACATGTTTTTCGTAAAAGCAAAAAATACGCTCCTTTGTTCGGTTGCGATTGAAAATTTGATGACCGCAGTTGTTGGTCTAGGTGGGCAACTTGTTCATGCAGATGAGGTTGTGAGAACTGAAAATCCTGCTTCCAATCTTATCCAAGCAAAGCCAGCTGATAGTACTGAACATATAATCCAAGCCAAATTAAGTGGTCAGGCAAGTGGAGAATTAACCTTTACCGTTTCGAACGAGGAATTAGATAAAGTAGCCCAAGTAGCTAAGCATGAAGCTGTTCAAGTTATCACAGATAAGGAAGTCAATCTAGCTACAATAAAAACAGCTGTGGAAACAAGCGTCGCTCTTTCAAAAGTACAGACTGACTCTGATAAGCAGGTCTCGGAAGTTAAGAAAGTGACAGCTGGTTATGCATTGAGAAATTATGGCCTATCTCCTTTAAAATCAATCAAATTTAACAAGGCTAGATGGAAAGAAATGGTAAAACCTTATTTTGAAAAAAACGATGTTTTTACTATGCCTCAAAATGAAAATATAAGTTTCTAAAAGGAACAGAAGTAAATCTGTGTTTAACTGCAACTAGTAAGTTGCAGTTTTTTGTTTTGAATAATGATATAATAGGTTAAGAAAATAATGAAAACGCTATATATTTGAAAATTGATTAGGAAAGCAGGAAGTATGGAAACAATCGATATGATAATTAAATCATCAACTGAATTTTATAACGATTTAAAAGCTGATGAACATGACAGATATCGTTCATGGGAACATTGCTATTCACATTTTATGATAGCTCGAAAAGAGAATGATGTGAATCTTGATTACCTGAGTTTACAACTTGCATTTTATTTGGCAAGTTGGGGGATGTATCGAGGTTCTTCATTTCTATTACAAAAGGATTATAGAGTACACATCCCTGTTGTGAGTGAGATTTTAAGCAACAAATATGATTCTCTAGCAGGAATAGAATGTAAAAATTTAAGAAATGAAAGTAATCAAAAATTGCTAAAAGAAATTAATGAGTTTATTGCTAATTATTATGATGAAATCAGGCGTGCAGTGAGGGGTTCAGCGCCAAAAAACAACTTATCAGATACACTAATCACAAAGATACTGATGGGCACACTCGGTTGTGTTCCGGCATATGACAGATATTTTGTTGCTGGAATAAGATCGCAAAAGATTGCAAGTGGAACCTATAACATTAAATCTATTTTACAACTAGTAGATTTTTACGAGAGAAACTTAGAACAATTAAATTCAGTTCAAAAAAACTTTATTGTTGCTGATATGCTGTATCCTCAAATGAAAATACTTGATATGGGATTTTGGCAGATTGGTTTTGACTTAGATAATAAATAACTATTTACTTCTGTATCTGGAATTTATAAATGGATTTACTTTGAAAAGATAGTAACTCTAAATCTTAATAATAATTTTTCATTGAATAGCTTTTAGATTATTAACTTTCAGAGTATGATGTACCACAAATTCATTTTATTAGAGAAAGCAACTAGATAGCATACTATCAAGATATTTTAAATTAGATAATATTGCATTTTGGATTATAACAAAGGAGTACTAACATGCCGAAATATACCGATGAAGATATTAGAAAATTAAATAAAATCACATTAAAAATTGCAGGTGATTATTTAGGTATAAGTTCGCAAGCAGTTGCTATAGGCCTTAGAAATAATCTTCTTCCAATTGGTTTTGCTATTCATAACGAAGAAAGAGACAGACGTTTCACTGAGAGTTGGTCATATCATATTATCGCTGAAAGAATGATTTCATACAATCACGGTAAGCTATCAGAGATCCGTGTTGAAAATATTGAAACTAGTTTAGATAAAATTATAGAGGAATTTAACGTTTTAAAACAAGATCTACTTTTTATATTAAGCGAAAATGCAGAAGTGAAGAATTAGAAGTTTTTGAATTTGCGTTTTCGCTTGGTAAATATAAAAAAGGTGATGTAAAATATAAGGGTAAAGGTGTTTCAAATGAAGATGATAAAGACCTTTTCTAGAGAGGAACTCTATGAAGAAATCTGGGAGATAAGTGCAAAACAAGTTTCATTGAAATATGATTTAAGCTATTCAGACTTACTCAAGAAATGCAAAGAATTTGAAATCCCAATTCCAAATGGTAGTTATTGGTATCGTAAGAATACTGGACAAGATTTAAGTGAACTTATTGTTCCATTACCAGAAAATGATGTAAATGAAGTACATATTGATAGAAAAAGTCTAAAGAACAACAGAATAAAACCTAGTAAACATAAAGAAGAGAGTTCGGAAGATAAAAATAAAGATATTTTTAAACTTGATACAACTAGTATAAGAAGTTCATTATCATTTATAGACGACGATAAAATAGAGCGTATTATTGAAGCAGTTTCAAACCTAAACCAGGCTCCAAATAAGAGATTACATAAATCTGTAGCTAATCTAAGAGATAAAATTACAGAGTGGAATAAGAGGGAAAAAGCAGCTTCTTATCCTTACTTTGATTCTAGGCACAGATATAATGATTTAAAAGATCCTAAATTTGTAAAAAGTATTTCACTAAATTCTCTTCCACGTTTATATCGCTTTTTAGATACTCTAGTTACTGTAATTGAAAGAATCGGTGATAATGTAACTTCCAATTTGGATATTCAAATTGATAAGGATATCGTTCGTTTTGAAGTTATAGAATCAACAGACAAAGTAAGTCATGAATTAACAAAAGAAGAAGCTAAAGAACTAGCAGAGTACAATGATAGCGTTAAGTTTAATAGATATGCTTTTAAACCAAGAATAAAGAAGTATGACTATATTCCAAATGGAAAATTTCGATTTAAGATAATAGATGGTAAATACATTAAAGATACTAAAGAATTCACACTTGAACAATCAATACCAGAAATAATTGTTTTAATTTACCAAGAGTATTATAAAGTTAAGAACTTACGACTTGAACGTGAAGAGAGAGAAAGACTATACAAAGAAGAACAAGATCGAAAAAGAAAATTACAAAATAGAATCGAAGAAGAGAAGAAGAGGACAATGTCTCTTCTAAATACACTAGAAGATTTTCAAACAGCAAATGATTTAAGACTGATGGCTGATAAACTGGAGATAGCGGGGAAGCTTAGCAAAGAAGAAATTGATTGGATTAGATCCAAAGCTGACTGGATAGACCCAATAGTTTCTTCAACAGACGAATTATTAGGAATCAGAAATCATGAAAATTCTAGAGAACAAAAAGAACAATATCTGAGTGAGAAAAGGTATTATTGGTAACTTTATTTTTCAAATGTTTATCATAGAAAGCTGTAAATAATGGAGTTATAATTATGACAAATAGTTCAACAATTAATGAGTTTATAAAGAAAACAAAAGAAGCTTTAGCTATATCTGAGCATGATTCAAGACTTGGAGTTAGAGGCTTTGAATTTGATAACTCAACATCTGAAAAAGATTGTGTTTTGGTTATTGGTTTAAATCTTGCAGGAAATGAAGAAGCTGCAAAAAATGAGAAAACTAACAAGACATATCTGTATAGTTTGAAAAATAGCATTAAAAGTGATTATGTTTATAATAAATACTATAAACCTATTTATGAACTAATGAATGATATCTTTGATAATGATGCTAAATGGCATTGGTGTAATAAATCATGGGATATTTTAAGTAAAGAAATTGAACATTCTGAGGGCAAAGATTTTTTAGATGTGATACATGAAGAGTATTTAAATCACCAGAATAGTAAAGTATCAATCTATATTGGAGATATGTTCTACTATCATGAAACAAGTTCTAAAAAACTTCCACTAAAAGAAAAAGAATCTTACCCTCAATACTGCAAAAAAATGTTGGAACTTCATATTGATGCTCTTTTAAAATCTGGTAAAAATATTAAATTTGTATACATAAATAATTCACAAGTTTCTCAATGGTTGTGTGATAGTGATATAAATACATATACAGTTTTCGGGGATAGGAAAATTCCTGTTTTCTTTGGAAGAATGCTTTCTGGTGGTATTGATTCGTTTTCAAGATTAAGATTAGTAAATGAGATAAAAGATTATTTAAATAAACTTGAATCAAAAATAGAAAAATAATTAAAATTCAGTGACAGGGTCAAGTTACATGAAAGAATATATTTTAAATTTAGAAAAAGAATTCTCTTTAATAGAAAATGGATTTAAAGAAGAAGAGAAAAGAGCTCTTGCTGACTATCTATCAAACGATAATGTGTATACCAAAGAATTAGCATTTTTAGCTTTTAAATCCAATGTATATCAAGTTAGAATGTACAGTGTATTTCTCTTTGGCCATTTGTCATCGTATGAAGAAATTTTGATCTTTATGAGGGATGAGGTTTCAAAGGATGACAATTGGAGAGTTCAAGAAGTGTTAGCAAAAGCATTTGATGAATTTTGTAAGCAAACAGGTTATGAAAAATCTCTTCCGGTTATTGACGACTGGCTACAAAATAATAATCCAAATGTCAGAAGAGCTGTTACAGAAGGTTTGAGAATATGGACGAGTAGACTATATTTCAAGGATAATCCAGATGAAGCTATTAAACGAATCGCAACATTAAAAGAAGATTCTAGTGAATATGTTAGAAAATCAGTTGGTAATGCTTTGAGGGATATTAGCAAAAAATTTCCAGAGTTGATCAAAGAAGAACTTGATAGTTGGGACGTTAAGAGTAAAGAGATTCAAAAAGTTTACAAATTAGCAAGTAAATTTATTAAGTGACAATTATCAGCTATAAAGCTTGAAAAATGTTAACTATAAAATAGTTTCATTCTAAAGTTTAATTTTAAACAACAACCAAAGAAAAAGAAATAGTTAAATTAGAAGTAGTAGGTGAAATGATGAGAATCGGAGTTATTCAAGCAAGTTCGCAAGCGACCAAAAATCAAATAATCTATGATGCTGTATTAAAGTATGCCCCAAAGAAATCTGAGGTTATAAATTTTGGCTGTACGATGGAAGAAAATGAAAAATACTCGTATATAGAAATTTCTATTCTTATAGGCATCTTGTTGGCAAGTAGGACAGTTGATTTCGTTATTACGGGCTGTTCTTCCGGACAAGGAATGATGCTTGCTTGTAATAGTATGCCTGATGTCATTTGCGGGTATGCACCTACACCGAATGATGCCTATTTATTTGCTCAGATTAATAATGGAAATGCGATATCATTACCATTAGGTGAAGATTATACATGGTCAGGTACTGAAAATCTTGAAAGAACAATAGAAGCTCTTTTCTCGGAGCCATTTGGGCAAGGATACCCCAAAAGTGAGGCAGAGAGAAAGGTAAGAGATGCCGAGAAACTTAAAGAAATAAGAAGAATCGGGCAGGTTCAGTTTGAAGAATTCGCAAATGTACTAGATATATCATTGTTTGAATCAATAAAAAGGAAACAGAATGTAATTCAGAATGTAAAGGCGTATGGGAAGAAAGAAATAGCTGATTTAATGAAATGAGTAAATCACAGTTTGTCGGGGTAATACCTTTTAACGATTACCTTATGCTATTGTCAAAAGGTTTATAGACATGTTCCCACATACATGTTCAGTTGGCATACATAGTGTTCACTCGTTTTATGTCGAGTATGTGGTACTGCTTTTAAGAGCTGATTGAACAAGGAAAATTAGCTAGTGAAAATCCTACAGTAAGGAGTTTAAACATGAAATTCCATGAATTTGGGGATAAGAATTTACCTCCTATCTTACTAATACACGGTGGTGGCAGTTCTTGGTGGAATTATCTTCGTCAAGCACGAATCTTGTCAAAAGAATATCGTATTATTCTACCAACTTTGAATGGCCACGGCGAGGAATATCAACTTGATTATGTTTCTACGGAAGATTCTGCTTTGGAGATTCTAGACTATATCAAAGCAAACTGTGGTGGGAAATTGTTTGCAATCGGTGGTGTTTCACTTGGTGGTCAAATTGCCATGGAGCTTTTGTCTTTAGACAGTGAAATTGCTGAGAAGGCCATCATAGATGGAAGCCTCTGTATTCCTCAACCAAGGTTAGCTAAAATCAGCATCTTTCTAGTGTATCTATTTGGTAAACTGATGTTCAATAAATTCTCTTGCAAACTTCAGTTAAGCATGATGAACAAACTCTATCCTAAACTCTCTTATCCAGAGGAAATAAAAGCTTATTATTTGGAGGATCTGCCAAGGACGCCTGTCAAAACATTGGTAACCATTTACAAAAACTATATGGGGCGTTACAAGCTGAAAGATATGATTTCTGCTAGCAAGGCTCAGGTTCTGTATATCTATGGTGAAAAAGAATTGAACTGTGTGAAAGAATCAGCGAAATTATTTCATCAGCTACATGCAAATACAATTTTGTATGAAGCAAAGGGCTATAATCACGGCTACTTGTCAGCTTACCTGCCTCAAGAGTGGATTGATTTGGTGGCACCATTTTTAAAGAGTGAACCATTGGGAATGTGTAATGAATCTGATGTGTCACAAGGAGGAATCTTATGCTAGGAGCAATTATTGGAGATATTGTCGGTTCTGTTTACGAATGGAACAATATCAAAACGAAGGACTTTCCTTTATTCCGGAAGGACTGCTTTTTTACAGATGACACGGTTATGATCTGTGCTGTTGCAGAAGCGATTATGAATGGTGGATAAAAAGACGACTTCATTGACGCGATGAAGAAATATGGCAGAATGTATCCGAATGCTGATTACGGTGCTCGGTTTAATGCATGGCTAAACAGCGATAACCGTGATCCTTATAATAGCTTTGGGAATGGATCTGCTATGCGTGTTTCTCCATGTGCTTGGAACATGGACTGTGGTTTTTATGCGAGAACCGGAATGTGGTCATTATCTAGAGGCCTTGCGAGTCTTTCTGCAGAGGTAACTCATAATCATCCAGAAGGTGTCAAAGGCGCTATGGCTACAGCTGATGCTATCTTTCTGTGTCGTTTTTACTTTGGTGGTTATTGTAGAGAATACGAGCAACCAATTAATGACAATCTTACAGAGTGTAAAAGACGGATTAAGGATTATATAGAGAAGACATACGGCTACAATCTATCTCAAACTTTAGATGAAATCCGTCCTAACTATCGTTTTAACGAAACATGTCAGGAAACTGTCCCTCAAGCCATTATTGCCTTTCTTGAGAGTAGAGACTTTGAAGATGCGATAAGAAATGCCATCTCACTTGGTGGCGATAGTGATACACTTGCTGCAATAACTGGCAGCATAGCAGAGGCAGCTTACGGTATCCCTGGTTGGATAAAGGATAAAGCATTTTCTTACTTGGATGAACCCTTAAAGGCTGTAGTTAGGAGATGGGAAAATAGAATAAAATTATATTAATCTCCAGTACGTCATATTTCTCTTTTCCGTATTTTCATTGTATAATAGGATTACATTTACTTACATACGGCGAAATGTAAACATTTTTATTTAAAATTAAGGAGAATATTAATGAAAAAAGCAATGGTAATTATCAACCCTACCTCTGGTGGGGAAAAGGCTTTGGATTATAAAGAAAAACTGGAGAATAAAGCAAAAGAATATTTTGAGCACGTAGAAACCAAAATTACTGGAAAAGCTCTGGATGCAACACATTTTGCTGAAGAAGCTTCTCGTGAGCAATACGATGCAGTGGTTGTTTTTGGTGGAGATGGGACTGTTAATGAAGTCATTTCGGGTATTGCTGAGAGAGACTACATTCCTAAGTTAGGGATTATCCCAGGTGGGACGGGAAACCTCATTACAAAACTGTTGGAAATCAATCAAGACATCGATGGCGCTATTGAGGAACTCGATTTTAACTTAACCAACAAGATTGATATCGGTAAAGCAAATGACAATTATTTTGGTTATATCTTTAGTATCGGTTCTCTTCCTGAGGCGATTCACAATGTTGAAATCGAAGATAAGACAAAATTTGGTATTTTAGCCTATGCTGTAAATACCATGAAGTCTGTTATGACGGATCAAGTCTTTAATATTAAGGTTGAAACAGAAAATGGAAATTATGTTGGTGAAGCTAGCCATGTGTTGGTTCTCTTGACAAATTACTTCGCTGATAAAAAAATCTTTGAAGAAAACAAAGATGGCTATGCCAATATTTTGATTCTGAAAGATGCTTCTATATTCTCCAAATTATCCGTCATTCCTGATTTACTAAAAGGAGATGTTGTCAGCAATGATAATATTGAGTATATCAAAGCTCGTAATATTAAGATTTCTTCAGATAGTGAATTGGAGTCAGATGTTGACGGCGATAAATCGGATAACCTACCTGTAGAAATCAAAGTCCTAGCTCAACGAGTAGAAGTATTTTCGAAACCGAAAGAGTAGAAGGTAAAAATTAGTTTATTATTCACAACGAAATTAAGTTCTATATCAACGATTGGAGGAGGAATGAATTCTCTATTTGATGAATTTCGAATAATTTGTTCTCATTTAAACCAAGTCGGAATCACTCCGACGCTCATGGGGTCTTTGGGGTTTGAATACCGATCAAATGAAGAATGGGGGCCGTCTGACATTGACATTCATGTGCCTGGTGATCCTAGAGGTTGGGAAGCACCTGATCATCTCAGAATTTATGAGTGGGACAAGATTATGAAAGTGATGAAACACTTAGGCTATGCCTTAATAGATATTCATGAGCATGAATTCCAAAAAGATGGTCTGAGTGTTGAGTTCGGAAGTATCGATTCTTTACCTGATTTTGCAGGAGTTTCGGAATCAGATATAGAGCTGATTCATCTCGAAAACATCACTTTTCGCATTCCAAATCTAGAACAGTTTTTAAGTATTTACAAGGCTTCTTCCCAAGATTCCTATCGAAATGAGCACAATAACAATAAGGATTTTAAAAAGATAGAATGGTTAGAAAGACATTTGTAAATCATCATTTGAAAAGTAGCAAGTTGTAAGACTGGCTGCTTTTTTATTTATAGAACCGAACCACTAGAATCTACGGACAAGCCTTGAAAATAAAATACAAAAGTAGTATACTAGAATCACAACTATGAAAACGTTTGCGTAAAATTTGAATTAATACTTTAGGAGACAAATTAATGGAATTAAGTGCTATTTACCACAGACCAGAGTCGGAGTTCGCCTATCTTTATAAGAATAAGAAACTTCATATTCGGATTCGAACTAAGAAAGAGGACATTGAAAGCATCAACTTGCACTATGGAGACCCTTTTATCTTTATGGAGGAGTTTTATCAGGATACAAAAGAAATGTCCAAAATAACTTCTGATGGCTTATTTGATTATTGGCAGGTTGAAGTGTCCGTTGACTTTGCACGTATCCAGTATCTCTTTGAAGTCACGGATACAGAAGGTCAAAGTATTTTGTATGGTGATAAAGGGTGTGTGGACAATTCTCTAGAAAATCTTCATGCTATTGGAAATGGATTTAAGTTGCCCTATCTTCATGAGATTGATGCCTGCAAGGTTCCTGATTGGGTTTCAAATACGGTATGGTATCAGATATTTCCTGAGAGATTTGCCAATGGAAATGCTCGATTAAACCCAGAAGGAACATTAGACTGGGATTCATCAAGCACACCTAAAAGTGATGATTTCTTTGGTGGTGATTTACAGGGGATTATTGACCATCTGGATTATTTGCAAGACTTGGGGATTACTGGACTTTATCTTTGTCCTATATTTGAATCCACGAGCAATCATAAGTACAATACGACGGATTATTTTGAAATTGACCGTCATTTTGGAGACAAGGAGACCTTCCGGGAGCTGGTCGAGCAAGCTCATCAGCGTGGCATGAAAATCATGCTGGATGCGGTATTTAACCATATTGGTTCGCAATCTCCTCAATGGCAAGATGTTGTCGAAAATGGTGAGCAATCTGCTTATAAGGATTGGTTCCATATTCAACAATTCCCAGTGACAACTGAAAAGCTAGTTAATAAGAGAGACTTACCTTATCATGCTTTTGGTTTCGAGGACTATATGCCTAAACTAAATACAGCCAATCCAGAGGTCAAGGACTATCTTTTAAAGGTTGCGACTTATTGGATTGAAGAGTTTGATATCGATGCTTGGCGTTTGGATGTGGCTAATGAGATTGACCATCAGTTCTGGAAGGATTTTCGTAATGCAGTTTTAGCTAAAAAGCCTGATCTTTATATCCTAGGAGAAGTCTGGCATACGTCTCAGCCTTGGTTAAATGGAGATGAGTTCCATGCGGTCATGAATTATCCTTTATCTGATAGTATCAAGGACTATTTCTTACGAGGAATTAAGAAGATTGATCAGTTCATCGATGAAATCAATGGTCAGTCTATGTATTACAAACAGCAGATTTCAGAGGTTATGTTTAATCTCTTGGATTCGCATGATACAGAACGAATCTTGTGGACGGCAAATGAAGATGCTCAACTGGTTAAATCAGCCCTAGCCTTTCTCTTTTTACAAAAGGGAACACCCTGCATTTATTACGGAACCGAGTTAGCTTTAACCGGAGGACCAGACCCAGATTGTCGACGTTGTATGCCTTGGGAACGTGTATCAAGTGACAATGATATGCTGAATTTCATGAAGAAATTGATCCAGATTCGCAAACATGCGTCAGCAACCATTCAGCATGGCAAGTATAGCCTAAAAGAAATCAAACCAGATTTAGTAGCTCTGGAATGGAAATACAATGGCCAAATCTTCAAAGCAATCTTTAACCAATCAAAAGATGATTATCTTTTAGAGAAGGAAACCGTAGCATTAGCAAGCAATTGCCAAGAATTGGAAAATCAGCTTGTGATCTCTCCAAATGGATTTGTGATTTTTCATTAAAGAGCGACAGGAAAATTGTAGTATAGAGAAGATTTTACAAGCAGACTATTTGTCGTCTTGCTGCAATTGGTATATAATTTAACTTAAAGAAAATAGGAGGACTGACCGAATGGAATTAAAAGATTTTACAGAAAAAGAACAGGAAATGATTAAGAAGGGGCTTACGACGTCTAAGATTAGTGACAAGGAAACTGCTGAAAAGATTCTTGCGCTAGTACCACAAGACTTGATTAAGCGAATCCCATTTTTCGTCAGAAAACATGCTACGACACGTACGATTAAACGCATTTCAATTGAACACCCTGAACTCTACGCTGCAGCTCAAACAAGTGGTGAAATTCCAGAAAAAGAACGCGAAGAATTACGTCAGATTATCACGACTATCTTTGAACAAAAGATGAATAAGCATAGTATTAAGTAGAGAATGAAAAAATATTTTATTGGCGGTCTGGGAAGCAATATCTATCATAGCAAGGATTTTCTTCAAGAACTAGATTCGCAGGTTTATTTTCTAAGTCCATATGAAAAGCATCTTCGAGATGAAACAGAATTGAAATTATGGTTTAAAAATGAGATTGTAGAAGGAGACTCTATCTGTCTGATAGGTCATTCTCTTGGAGGAGATTTGGCGCGTTATCTTGCATCGGAATTTTATGAAGTGACAAAACTGATTCTTTTGGATGGTGGCTATCTAGATTTAGATAAGATTTTACCTTTAGATACAGAGTTAGAGGAAACAAAAAACTATATTGAATCTCAAGTTGTTTCGGACTTAAATGTTCTTATTTCTAAAGAAAAATCCGAAGCAAAGCATTGGTCAGAAAATATGGATAAAGCCGTAAGACAGTCCTATCACTGGAATTCTGAGCATAATAGATATGAGTTATCTATAAATTATGAAAATATAGAAGCGATACTCAGCCTACGGAGGAAAATACAAGCTTTTAAAAGAGAAGTGGGAGATACCTTGTTTATCAGTCCTTGCTATTCTAATGAAGTTACATGGAGAGAGGAAGCCTTAAAAGAATTGCCAGATTATTTTGATACTATTTTTCTAGAGAACTTTGGTCATGAGCTTTACACTGAAGTACCCAAAGAAATCGCTAGTATGATTAATGAGTGGCTCTCTTATTCTCAATGAGCTACTTGTATTGCTTGAAAAAAGCATGTTTTTGCCAATGCTAATAAACGAACTGCTTTATTCGTTTTGGTGAAATTTATACAATTAAATGGCTATCGTTTTTCTGTTACCATTAAATAAGCACAAGATTCGTTAAGATACATTTAAAAGAACTAGTGGACTAGTTCTTTTTATATTCGCTTTCACATTATACAACTTATACAAATCTATATAAAATATTATTTTTCCGAACAAAAATAGATATTTTTTCAAAAAAGTACTTTACAGAGTGTTAGAAGTATGTTATATTAATAAAGCTTAGAAAATGAGATGATGTTTTCTAGCAAATATAAACCCGAGTAAAAAACGCCTACGGACAGGCAGGGTTGAATGCCGAAGCGTGGTTGAAAAACCACATTATTGATAGGGTTAAAAGCCTACTTTTATAAGTTGATGTTAGGACACTTGTCCTAATTCATAAATTTTTAGTGTGGTGAAAGCACACGTCATCTTGTGAAACGATCAATAAAGTACGTAATATTTGCTACTAGAGAGTTAGGAAACATCGGGAACAGACATACTCAACAGAAACAAACATAAAAACGTCAGAAGATTGCAGAGCAGGTGAAAACCTGCTCTTTTTTCATGAGTCAACCTTTAGTCCCCTTCGTCTTCTTGAAGCGCTAAAAATACGGTAAAGGAGTATGTCTTGAAAAAGTTAGATCAAAATCAAGCCCCAATTTATGAGGCCATGGTGAAGTTACGCAAGAAAAGGATTGTTCCCTTTGATGTTCCAGGTCACAAGCGTGGACGAGGAAATCCAGAACTTGTTGAACTACTAGGAGAAAAATGTGTTGGAATTGATGTCAATTCGATGAAACCCTTGGATAATCTTGGTCACCCCATTTCGATTATTCGGGATGCAGAGGAGCTGGCTGCAGATGCTTTTGGAGCTAGTCATGCTTTTCTAATGATTGGTGGAACAACTTCATCGGTGCAGACTATGATTCTGTCAACCTGCAAGGCAGGAGATAAGATTATTTTGCCACGTAATGTCCATAAATCTGCTATCAATGCGCTGGTTCTATGTGGTGCCATTCCCATCTATATCGAGATGAGTGTGGATCCTAAGATTGGTATCGCTTTAGGTCTTGAAAATGACCGAGTAGCCAAGGCCATAAAGGACCATCCAGATGCCAAGGCCATTTTGATTAACAATCCTACTTACTACGGAATCTGTTCAGACCTAAAGGGTTTGACAGAAATGGCTCATGAAGCTGGCATGATGGTTTTAGTAGATGAGGCCCACGGAGCGCATTTGCATTTCACTGATAAACTTCCAATTTCTGCTATGGACGCAGGGGCTGATATGGCAGCAGTTTCCATGCATAAGTCTGGTGGGAGTTTGACCCAAAGTTCGCTTCTTTTAATCGGGGAGCAGATGAATCCCGAGTACGTTCGTCAGATTATCAACCTGACCCAGTCAACATCTGCCTCTTACTTGTTGATGGCTAGTCTAGATATTTCACGTCGCAACTTGGCTCTTCGTGGTAAAGAGTCGTTTGAGAAAGTCATTGAGCTATCCGAGTACGCTCGTCGTGAAATCAATGCTATCGGTGGATACTATGCCTACTCAAAAGAGTTAATAGATGGTGTGTCGGTCTGTGATTTTGATGTAACCAAGCTGTCAGTTTACACTCAGGGTATTGGCTTAACAGGTATCGAGGTTTATGACCTCTTACGAGACGAATACGACATTCAGATTGAGTTTGGTGATATTGGCAATATCTTGGCCTATATTTCGATTGGTGACCGTATCCAAGACATCGAGCGCTTGGTTGGTGCTCTTGCTGATATCAAGAGACTCTATTCACGAGATGGGAAGGACTTGATAGCTGGAGAATATATCCAGCCAGAGTTGGTCCTTTCTCCTCAGGAAGCCTTCTATTCAGAGAGAAGAAGTTTGTCTTTAGACGAATCTGTTGGACAAGTCTGTGGGGAATTTGTCATGTGCTATCCTCCAGGAATCCCTATCTTGGCTCCTGGAGAACGCATTACACGAGAAATTGTAGACTATATCCAATTTGCTAAGGAACGTGGTTGTTCCCTCCAAGGGACGGAAGATCCCGAGGTCAATCACATCAACGTCATTAAGAGAAAGGAGAACTAGATGGATTTATGGTTTTCTGAAGTTCATACTCCAGATGTGAAATTGTCCCTGAGAACAGCCAAGCAACTCTACGCTGGTAAAAGTGAATGGCAGGATATAGAAGTCTTGGATACACCAGCTTTTGGAAAGATTTTGATTTTAAATGGGCACGTCTTGTTCTCAGATGCAGATGATTTTGTCTACAATGAAATGACCGTTCATGTTCCCATGGCTGTGCACCCAAATCCCAAGAAAGTCTTGGTAATAGGGGGTGGTGACGGTGGTGTTGCCCAAGTATTAACACTCTATCCTGAGCTGGAACAAATCGATATTGTAGAACCTGATGAAATGTTGGTAGAGGTTTGTCGTGAGTATTTTCCAGACTTTGCTGCAGGTCTTTATGACCCTCGTGTCACTATTTACTACCAAAATGGACTAAGATTTTTGAGAAACTGTGAAAATGATTACGACATTATAATCAACGATGCGACAGATCCATTTGGACATACGGAAGGGCTCTTTACCAAAGAATTTTACGGCAATAGTTATCGAGCTCTAAAGGAAGACGGCATCATGATTTATCAGCATGGTAGTCCTTTCTTTGACGAGGATGAGTCAGCATGCCGAAGCATGCACCGCAAGGTCAATCAAGCATTTCCAATCAGTCGGGTTTATCAGGCCCATATCCCAACCAGTCCAGCGGGCTATTGGTTGTTTGGATTTGCATCGAAAAAATACCACCCTGTTAAAGATTTTGACAAGGAAGGCTGGAAAAAACGCCAGCTTTTCACAGAATACTACACTGCAAACTTACACGTGGGAGCCTTTATGTTACCCAAGTATGTTGAGGACATTTTAGAAGAAGAGGAAGGAAAAAAATGAGTCGTTTACTAGTTATTGGATGTGGGGGCGTTGCCCAAGTTGCTATCTCAAAGATTTGTCAAGATAGCGAAACATTTACAGAAATCATGATTGCTAGCCGTACTAAGTCAAAATGTGATGACTTGAAAGCGAAGCTAGAAGGTAAAACAAGTACAAAGATTGAGACGGCTGCCCTTGATGCTGACAAGGTAGAAGAAGTGATTGCCTTGATTGAAAGCTACAAGCCAGAAGCTGTTTTGAACGTAGCACTACCATATCAAGATTTAACCATTATGGACGCATGTTTGGCGACTGGAGTTCACTATATCGACACGGCCAACTATGAGGCTGAGGATACGGAAGATCCAGAATGGCGAGCTATTTATGAAAAACGTTGCAAGGAACTTGGTTTTACAGCCTACTTTGACTACTCATGGCAATGGGCTTATCAGGAAAAATTCAAAGAAGCAGGCTTGACTGCTCTGCTTGGATCTGGCTTTGACCCAGGTGTAACCAGCGTTTTTTCAGCTTACGCCCTTAAACATTATTTTGATGAAATCCACTATATCGACATTTTAGACTGTAATGGTGGTGACCACGGTTATCCGTTTGCAACAAACTTTAACCCAGAAATCAACCTCCGCGAGGTTTCTGCGCCAGGTTCTTACTGGGAGGATGGAAAATGGGTTGAAGTCGAAGCTATGTCTATCAAGCGTGAGTACGATTTCCCACAGGTTGGACAAAAAGACATGTATCTCCTTCACCACGAAGAAATCGAATCATTGGCTAAGAACATTCCAGGTGTTAAACGGATTCGCTTCTTTATGACCTTTGGTCAATCTTACTTGACGCACATGAAATGTCTTGAAAATGTTGGACTCCTTCGTACAGATACTATTAACTTTAACGGCCAAGAAATTGTACCAATCCAATTCTTGAAAGCCTTGCTTCCAGATCCTGCTAGCCTTGGGCCACGTACAGTCGGTAAAACCAATATCGGCTGTATCTTTACAGGTGTCAAAGACGGTGTTGAAAAGACCATCTATATCTACAATGTTTGCGACCATCAGGAATGTTACGAAGAAGTTGGTTCACAAGCTATTTCTTACACAACTGGTGTTCCAGCCATGATTGGGACAAAATTAGTTATGAACGGTACTTGGAAACAAGCTGGAGTTTACAACCTTGAGGAGTTAGATCCAGATCCATTCATGGAAGCTTTGAATGAGTATGGTTTACCATGGGTTGTGGTTGAAAATCCACAAATGGTGGACTGATGAAGTTAGAACAAGTACCAACACCAGCTTACATCATTGACTTGCCCAAGTTAGAAGCCAATTGTCGCATTTTACAATATGTACAAGAAGAGGCTGGTTGCAAGGTTTTGCTCGCCCAGAAGGCATATTCCCTTTATAAAACCTATCCCTTGATTAGCCAGTATCTAACTGGTACAACTGCAAGTGGTCTCTATGAAGCTAAGCTAGCTAGAGAAGAGTTCCCAGGGGAAGTCCATGTCTTTGCACCTGCTTTCAAGGATGCAGACTTGGAGGAATTGCTTGAGATAACAGACCATATCGTTTTTAATTCTGAGAGACAGTTGCGTAAGCATGGTTCGCGTTGTCGTGAGGCTGGTATCAGTGTTGGTTTACGTCTCAATCCTCAATGTTCAACACAGGGTGACCATGCGCTCTATGACCCTTGTGCACCTGGTTCTCGTTTTGGAGTTACTCTAGACAAGATTCCTAGTGATTTGCTGGAATTGGTAGACGGTCTTCATTTTCATACCCTTTGCGAGCAGGGAGCAGATGATTTAGAGACAACTTTGAAAGCTGTAGAAGCGCTGTTTGGTCCCTACTTACATGAGGTCAAATGGCTCAATATGGGGGGCGGACACCACATCACAAGAGAAGGTTACGATGTGGATTTGCTGATTTCTGAGATCAAGCGTATCCGAGAAACTTATAATCTTGAAGTCTATATCGAGCCGGGTGAAGCCATTGCGCTCAATGCTGGTTATCTAGCAACTGAAGTATTGGATATTGTTGAAAACGGCATGGAAATCTTGGTTTTAGATGCCTCTGCGACCTGCCATATGCCTGATGTACTTGAGATGCCCTATCGCCCACCTTTGAGAAATGGCTTTGAGGCACAGGAAAAAGCCCATACCTACAGACTTTCTTCTAATACCTGTCTGACGGGTGATGTGATCGGCGATTATAGCTTTGAAAATCCAGTCCAAATCGGTGATAGACTTTATTTCGAAGACATGGCTATTTACTCATTTGTTAAAAATAATACCTTTAACGGTATTGGATTACCAAGTCTTTATCTCATGGACGATCAGGGTGACTGTAGCTTAGTCAAAGCCTTCGGATATCAAGACTTTAAAGGGAGATTATCATGATGGACAGTCCAAAAAAATTAGGCTATCGTATGCCAGCAGAGTATGAACCCCACCATGGTACCCTCATGATATGGCCGACTCGACCAGGATCATGGCCTTTTCAAGGAAAAGCTGCTAAAGCAGCATTTAGCCAGATTATCAAAACCATATCAGAAGGGGAAAGAGTCTATCTTTTGGTGGACCAAGACTACTTAGCTGAAGCCCAAGACTACCTTGGAGATAGCGTTATTTATTTAGACATTCCCACCAATGATGCTTGGGCGCGTGATACAGGTCCGACTATTCTTGTCAATGATGAAGGCCAGAAATTAGCCGTGGATTGGTCTTTCAATGCTTGGGGCGGTGCTGTTGATGGTCTTTATCAAGATTATGAAGATGATGACCAAGTAGCTAGTTGTTTTGCTGAGGTTTTGGATATGCCTGTCTATGATGCCAAACCTTTTGTACTGGAAGGCGGAGCAATCCATAGCGATGGCCAAGGAACCATTCTTGTAACTGAAAGTTGCTTGCTTAGTTCTGGTCGCAATCCTAACCTGACTAAAGAGGAAATCGAGAATACCTTATTAGAGTGCCTTGGAGCTGAAAAAGTCATCTGGCTTCCTTATGGTATTTATCAGGATGAAACCAATGAACACATTGACAATGTTGCTGCCTTCGTTGGTCCTGCTGAGCTTGTCTTGGCTTGGACGGACGATAAAAGTGATCCTCAGCATGCCATGTCAAAAGCAGATCTCGAACTCTTAGAGCAAGAAACAGATGCAAAAGGTCGTCACTTCACCATTTATAAATTGCCTATCCCTGCAGTTCGTCAAGTTGTGACAGAAGAGGATTTGTCAGGCTACATCTATGAAGAAGGAGAAGAAGAGCGATACGCAGGTGAAAGGCTTGCTGCTTCCTATGTCAATTTCTATATTGCCAACAAGGCTGTCTTGGTTCCACAGTTTGAGGATGTAAACGACCAAGTGGCCTTAGATATCCTCAGTAAGTGTTTCCCAGACCGTAAAGTTGTCGGAATACCAGCTAGAGATATTCTCTTAGGTGGTGGAAATATTCACTGTATCACCCAACAAATCCCAGAATAGGAGAAAAAGATGAGAAATGTAAAAGTTTCAGCTATTCAGATGCAATGTGCCAAGGATGTGGCAACAAATATCCAAACCGCAGAGCGTTTAGTACGTCAGGCTGCAGAACAAGGTGCACAAATTATTCTCTTGCCCGAGTTATTTGAACGTCCCTATTTCTGTCAGGAACGCCAGTATGACTACTATCAGCATGCCCAATCCGTAGCAGAAAATACTGCCATTCAGCATTTTAAGGTGATTGCTAAGGAACTACAGGTTGTTTTACCGATTAGTTTCTATGAAAAAGATGGCAATGTCTTATATAACTCTATTGCCGTCATTGATGCAGATGGAGAAGTGCTGGGCGTTTATCGAAAGACCCACATACCAGACGACCATTACTATCAAGAGAAATTTTATTTTACGCCTGGCAATACAGGTTTCAAGGTCTGGGATACTCGCTATGCTAAGATTGGGATCGGTATCTGTTGGGATCAATGGTTCCCTGAAACAGCGCGCTGTCTTGCGTTAAATGGGGCAGAATTGCTCTTTTATCCAACTGCTATTGGCTCTGAGCCTATCCTAGATACGGACAGTTGTGGTCATTGGCGACGTACCATGCAAGGACACGCAGCAGCTAATATTGTTCCAGTCATTGCAGCCAATCGCTATGGCTTTGAAGAAGTCACTCCAAGTGAGGAAAATGGTGGACAGAGTTCCAGTCTTGACTTCTACGGTTCCTCCTTTATGACGGATGAAACAGGAGCTATTCTAGAACGAGCTGAAAGACAAGAAGAAGCTGTTCTGTTAGCAACTTATGACCTAGATAAGGGAGCAAGCGAACGCCTAAACTGGGGCTTGTTTCGAGATAGAAGACCCGAAATGTATCAACGGATCACGGACTAGTAGGGGAGAAATGAGAGATTCATTCTGCTAGACTCGTTTTCACTAGCAACTATAAGGATACTAGGTCATCTAGGAAGTGAATTTTATATTTTAACCCTCTAAGGCTTTCTCGCGCTTTTATGCGAGGAGCTTTTCTGTTTAAGCTTTATCAATAAAACATGCTATAATAGTTGCAGAAAGGTTGGTATTTATGGCTAGGATATTGGTTATTGAAGACAATAGTGACATTCAAGAGATTTTACGAACACTTCTTACTGAAGAGCATGAGGTGATTCAAGCCTTTTCTGGTACAGAAGGAATCATGCTTTTTGACCAAGGTGGGATTGACCTTGTTTTGCTAGATATCATGCTTCCTGGGAAAAATGGGGATCAGGTTTTAAAAGCCATCAGGGAACAAAGTCAAATTCCAGTCATTATGCTAACGGCTTTGAGCGATAAGAAGCTAATCAGTCAATACCTCTTAGACGGTGCTAATGACTACATAGTGAAACCTTTTGATTTGGACGAAGTCTTTGCCAGAGTTACTGTTCAATTACGTCAAAGCGTAGAAAAACAGCCTATGGAAATAGAAAAAACTGAAAATCTGCCACAAAACTTGAAAAATATCCAGTTTGATGCCGAAAGTTTTGAAATCAAGAATAGTCAGGAAACCATTCGCCTTGCCAAGAAAGAATGCTTAATTCTTCAAACTCTCCTCAAACATCCTAAGAAAATTTTCACCAAGGAAGAACTTTATGAATTGGTCTGGGAGGAGAGCTATCTACCGGGAGATAATACTCTTAATACGCATTTGAGTAATCTTCGTAAAAAATTAAACCAGCTTGACCCAAATCAAGAATATATTGAAACCATCTGGGGAGTTGGGGTAAGATTAAAAGGAGACAAGCAATGACCTACATGATAATCTTTGTTCTACTGGTACTCCTAATTATTTTATCGATTGCATTGATTCGCTACCATCTAGCACTTAAAAACTTGAGTCAACAGATTGAAGACAAGATTCTTACGGGTAGTATGAAAAGAGTCGGAATCAGCATTTTTTCCAAACATTTTTTACATCTCTACCAGCAGATTGAGAATCTATTTCAGGAAGTAGAGCAATCTCGATTGGTTATGAAGAGGGAAAAGCAGACTCTGGATATGGCCATCAGCAATATCGCCCACGATATTCGGACGCCTTTGACTATCGCTTCAGGCTACACCCAACAATTGATAAAGTCTCCTGAAGACAAAGCAGAAACCTTACAAAAAATAGCCCAGCATCTTGATTTAGTTTCCAAACGTTTGGAGGCTCTTCTAGAATATCGTCGTTTGATGGAAGGGTCTGTCAAACCGAAACTGGAAGAAGTGGATTTTTCAGCTTTTATCACTAAAAAGACTCTAGCTTATTATGATGTTTTTCAGGCGGCAAATATCATGCTTGATTTTAAGGTTGAAGCTGGTTTAAAAATGAGGACTGATGAAGATTTACTGGATCGAATTTTACAAAATCTGCTTGGAAATGTCCTCAAACATGGCAAGGAAGAAGCACGTCTATCTTTGAGAAAGGAAAAGGAACAGCTTGTCTTAGAGATTGCAAACCTTGTTAAACAGCCCATCAAAAGAATAGAAAATCTCAGTAATCGTTTTTATTCTGAAAATCTATCAGACACGGAAGAATCCTCTGGTTTAGGCCTTTATATCACTGAGGAATTATGTCATCTTCTCGGTACAGAGATGAAACTAAGCACAGATGGGAAATGGTTGTCGGTTTTCATTTATTTTTAACAAAAAGAAACCTCCTCTGTAGGCTAGAGGAGGTCATTTTTTATAGGCTTTTCTTTTTGAAAACTGCCAGTCCACTTAGATTAAAGATTACAATAACAGCTAAGGTAACTATAAGGGTATAGAAAATGGATTCACTATTAGCAGTCATAGCATAGGAAAAATGCAAGGACAAATATGGTAAATATTTGATATTTGGAAAAATGATCATTGGCATAGAAAGGATGATAGAGCTAATCAGATAACCAATAAATACGGCAAGATAAGAATGAGTCAGGTAGAGAATAAAGGAAATAATCGAAAGCCAAGCGAGAAGGCAGAGAAATTGAAGGAAAATCATTGAGAGGAGATTAGTAACAAAACCATCAGGTATCGTACCAAGTCCGTTTAGTAGAGTTGAGGGAACAAAAGCAATCACAAGGCTGGCGATGAGTTGTAAGAGAGCGATACTTGCTAGAACAAAGGATTTAGCGAAGAAAAACTCTGTACGAGAAACGCCAACTGTCAAACTATTTTTATAAAGCTTGCCGATTAGATCGACCCCAAGAACTAAACATGTTAGAATAATGCAGAGAAAAACAAGGTTTGAATCATTGCTAGACGCATTGATAAGAGCTTGAATACCTTCCCAACCATGGGTTTGAATTTCTGGCTCTTCTGTCTGAATTGCCATCAGATGACCAGTAGCCCCGATAGTGGCACCCATTAGCAAGAGGACAAAGAGAATGAATTCTGTAATCCAGAATCCTTTGGAGCGGAAAAGACGGTAAAAGTCTGCTTGAATGGTATGTATCATGATTTTCCTCCTATTGGACCAATTGAGTGAAGTATTCTTCTAGGTTTTGACGAGCATAGTAAATCTCGTCAATGGCGACATCTGCCAAGGTTAATTCCTTAAGAATCTGTTTGACATCTTGTTCCTGACCAAAGATGTGAATTTCATTTTCTGGATTAACAACCTTGAACTGGAGCTGGATTTGTTCTTTTAATACTTGACAAGCTTTCTCTTGGTCGGCTGTCTTAAGCACAATATAATCCTCACTTAGTGTTTCAAATTCAGCTTTGCTGATTTCACGGATAATCTTACCTTGATCTAAAATACCAAAGCGATTTGCTACGAGATAGAGTTCTGACAAGATATGGCTAGAGATGAGAATGGTGATTCCTTTTTCTTGATTGAGCCGTTGAATCATCAGACGAAATTCTTTGATACCAATTGGGTCAAGTCCGTTGATAGGTTCATCTAAGATCAGGAAGTCTGGTTTCGATAGGAGGGCAATGGCGATGCCAAGTCTTTGTTTCATTCCTAGAGAGAAATCACGAAAGACTTTCTTACCTGTATCTGGCAAACCTACATAATCCAGGGTTTCTCGAATGACTTGATCAGCATTTGGAATATGACGAATCATACAATAATAATTCAAATTTTGATAGGCTGTTAAGTGATTATGTGCTACGGGTGATTCGATAACAGAACCTACTCGAGATAGAGCCCTGGTCCACTCATTTTCCGATTGACTAGAAAAGAGGGAAACAGTTCCTCTATCTGCAAACAGTAGTTGTGTAATGATTTTTATCAATGTGGTTTTCCCAGCTCCGTTCTTCCCGATAAGTCCATAAATATCTCCCTCTCTTATCGTTAGATGAAGATCCTGAAGAATAGCTTGTTTGTCAAAGTTTTTGGACAATCCATGAATGTCAAGTACTGTTTTCATGATTCTCTCCTTTTGATTTATTTTGATAACTTTAGTATAGAGCATAGAAATCAAAGAAAGCTCAAGGATTTCTAAAGAGTTTCTAAAGTTTTAGGAATTATTAAATATCAAAACCCAGTTGACACAAACTGGGCTTCTTAATTATAAAATATACTTCTCAATGGCACGCGCAACGCCGTCTTCTTCGTTGCTGGCTGTAACATCATCAGCTAGGGATTTGACATAATCGCTGGCATTTCCCATTGCAACACCAAGCCCAGCAAACTGGAGCATTTCGATATCGTTATTGGCATCGCCCATAGCCATGATTTCTGCGGAATCAATCTTCAAAATCTCTGCTAGTCGAGAAAGAGCAGTAGCCTTTGTTGTTCCAAGTGGCATGGCTTCATAAATAACAGGCTGCGAACGAACACCGCTAAATCGTTGGCAAAGCTCCTCAGCAAAACTCTGCTCAAAATCGTCTGTTTGGCTCTCTGTTCCTAAAAACATACCTTGGAACATACGAAACTTGCCACTGGTTGCTTCTTCAAGAGAAATTTCAGTCAGGTCTGAAAAGACCAGCTTGGCATCATTTTGAACAATTTCATTAGGCTTACCACCGAGGACAAAATAATGCTCCTCATCAAAAAGAGTCAACTGAACATCACTTTTTTCAGCTAGGTCATAGAGATATTCGATGTCTGCTGGACTAAGTTCTTGCCAGTCAACTAGTCCCCAGTCACTTGTCTGGTGAGTTGAACAACCGTTATTGACAATGACATACTCATTCTGGAGGTCGAGTCCCAATTTTTTGTAGTAGGGGAGGACACCGAAAAGCGGGCGACCTGTACAGAGAACCAGTTTGACACCTTTTTCAATAGCTTGGTGAATAGCAGTAATGTGAGCTTGTGGGATTTCCTTGGCTTCATTGAGGAGGGTTCCGTCCATATCCAAGGCTAGTAGTTTAATCATAGGTCTTCCTTCTTTTTCTTTTGGTATTATTATAGCATATTTTGGAGGAAAGGAGGAGGAATCTTCGGGCTAATCATGGTATAATAAAAGGTAATGAAAAATTCTAACGAGGCGGAGATGAAATTACTTTATACTGATATTCGGACTTCTTTGACAGAAATTCTAACTAGAGAGGCAGAAGAGTTAGTTGCTGCTGGCAAGCGGGTCTTTTACATCGCTCCCAACTCTCTTTCTTTTGAAAAGGAACGCGCCGTGCTGGAATGCTTGTCCCAGCAGGCTTCTTTTGCGATTACCGTCACGCGCTTTGCGCAGATGGCTCGTTACCTGATTTTGAATGACCTACCTGTCAAGACCAGTCTAGATGATATTGGTCTTGGGATGGTCTTTTACAGATGTCTTGCCGAACTTGATCCTAAGGATTTACGTGTTTATGGAGCTATCAAGCAGGATCCTCAATTTATCCAGCAGTTGATTGATTTTTATCATGAGATGACCAAATCTCAGATGAGTTTTTTGAACTTGGAGAGTTTGACGGATGAGGACAAGCGAGAAGACTTACTCTTGATTTTTGAGAAAGTAACGGCCTATCTTAACCAAGGGCAGTTAGCTCAGGGAAGTCAGTTGTCCCATTTGATTGAGGCTATTGAGAATAACAAAGTTAGTAGTGATTTTACTAAAATTGCCTTGGTTATTGATGGATTTACTCGTTTTTCTGGTGAGGAAGAGCGAATTGTGGACCTACTTCATAGCAAGGGTGTTGAGATTGTTATTGGGGCTTATGCTAGTAAGAAAGCTTATACCAGTCCCTTTAGCGAGGGCAATCTCTATCAAGCCAGCGTGGAGTTTCTCCATCATTTAGCTGCTAAATACCAAACGCCTGCTCAAGACCGTTCTAAAACTCATGAGAAGATAGATAGTTTTGACAAGGCCTCTCGTTTGTTGGAGTCTTCTTATGACTTTTCAGAACTCGCTTTGGATGTCGATGAGAAAGACCGTGAAAACTTACAAATCTGGTCTTGTTTGACGCAAAAAGAAGAGTTGGAGTTGGTAGCCCGTAGCATCCGTCAGAAATTACATGCCAATCCAGACCTGAGTTACAAGCATTTCCGTATTCTCTTAGGTGATGTGCCTTCTTATCAATTATCTCTAAAAACGATTTTTGACCAGTATCAGATTCCTTTCTATCTTGGTAGAAGCGAATCCATGGCTCATCATCCCTTGACACAGTTTGTCGAATCTATTTTAGCTTTAAAACGCTATCGTTTCCGTCAGGAAGATTTGATTAACCTTCTCAGAACTGGTTTGTATACCGACCTTAGTCAGGCTGATATTGATGCTTTTGAGCAATATATCCGCTATCTTGGTATCAATGGCTTGCCAGCCTTTCAGCAAGCCTTCACCAAATTCCACCATGGAAAATTTAATTTGGAACGTTTAAATGCTCTTCGTCTGCGTATTTTAACCCCTCTTGAGACTCTTTTTGCTAGCCGAAAACAAAAGGCTGAAAATCTCTTGCAAAAGTGGAACTCTTTTCTAAAAGAAGGAGCTGTGACCAAGCAGCTCCAAGATTTGACAGCCACTATGGAAGCTCTTGATCAGGAAAGACAGACTGAAGTTTGGAAAGCCTTCTGTCATGTTTTAGAACAATTTGCGACTGTTTTTGCTGGTTCGCAAGTTAATCTAGAGGACTTTCTAGCCTTGCTCCATTCTGGAATGAGCCTATCTCAGTATCGCACCATTCCAGCAACAGTGGACACTGTCCTGGTGCAGAGTTACGATTTGATTGCACCCTTAACGGCTGACTTTGTCTACGCCATTGGGCTAACACAGGACAATTTACCAAAAATTGCCCAAAATACCAGTCTTTTGACAGACGAAGAAAGACAGAGACTAAACCAAGCGACAGAAGATGGGGCACAATTGCTGATTGCCAGCAGTGAAAATCTCAAGAAAAATCGCTATACTATGCTTTCCTTGGTCAATTCTGCTCGTAAGCAGTTGGTCTTGTCGGCTCCAAGCCTTTTTAACGAAAGTGAAAGCAAGGAATCTGCCTATCTTCAAGAGTTGGTCAATTTTGGATTTAGGCGGAAAGAGAAGAGGATGAATCACAAAGGGCTGTCTAAGGAAGATATGGGGTCCTATCACAGTCTTTTGTCCAGTCTGGTTGCCTATCACCAGCAGGGCGAGACGAGTGATACTGAGCAAGATTTGACCTTTGTCAAGGTTCTTGCGCGTGTGATGGGTAAAAAACTAGAACAGCAAGGTCTGGAAAATCCAGCCCTCCCAATCAGTCCAAGCAGTAAGCAGTTGACCAAGGATACCTTACAGGCTCTCTATCCAGCTGACAAGGAATTTTACCTGTCTACGTCTGGTTTGACGGAGTTTTACCGAAACCAATACAGTTATTTCCTCCGCTACGTTTTAGGCTTGCAAGAGGAATTACGTCTACGTCCTGATGCCCGCAGTCATGGGAATTTCTTACACCGCATTTTTGAACGCGCCTTGCAGTTGCCTGACGAAGATTCCTTTGACAAACGTTTAGAACAAGCTATCCAAGAAACCAGTCAAGAACGCGAATTTGAAGCCATTTATCAAGAAAGTTTGGAAGCCCAGTTTACCAAAGAAGTTTTGCTTGATGTTGCACGGACGACTGGTCACATTCTCCGCCATAATCCAGCCATCGAAACCATCAAAGAAGAAGCAAATTTCGGTGGGAAAGAGCAAGCCTTTATTCAATTGGATAATGGGCGCAGTGTCTTTGTACGAGGTAAGGTTGACCGCATTGACCGATTGAAAGCTGATGGGGCGATAGGAGTAGTAGACTACAAGTCTAGTCTAACTCAGTTCCAGTTTCCTCATTTCTTTAATGGGCTCAATTCCCAGTTGCCAACCTATCTAGCTGCCCTAAAAAGAGAAGGGGAGCAGAACTTTTTCGGTGCCATGTACTTGGAAATGGCTGAGCCTGTCCAATCTCTGATGGCCGTTAAAAGTCTGGCAGGTGCAGTAGTAGAAGCTAGCAAGTCAATGAAATACCAAGGCCTCTTTTTAGAAAAAGAAAGCAGTCATTTGGGTGAATTTTACAATAAAAACAAGGCTAATCAGCTGACAGATGAGGAATTCCAGCTCCTGCTGGACTACAATGCCCAACTTTACAAGAAAGCAGCTGAGAAAATTTTAGCAGGTCAGTTCGCCATTAATCCTTATACTGAAAATGGCAGAAGTATTGCACCGTATGTTCAGCAACATCAAGCCATCACCGGATTTGAAGCCAATTACCACTTGGGCCAAGCCCGTTTCCTAGAAAAGTTGGACTTAACTGATGGCAAGCGTCTGGTCGGAGAAAAACTCAAGCAAGCTTGGTTTGAAAAAATAAGAGAGGAGTTGAATCGATGAAGCCCATTCCCTTTTTAACTGAGGAGGAAATTCAAAAACTTCAAGAAGCAGAAGCGCATTCGAGCAAGGAACAAAAGAAAACTGCCGAGCAAATTGAAGCTATCTACACTTCTGGCCAGAATATCCTGGTCTCAGCATCGGCTGGCTCTGGGAAGACTTTTGTCATGGCCGAGCGTATTCTGGACCAATTGGCGCGTGGTGTCGAAATTTCTCAACTCTTTATCTCAACCTTTACCGTCAAGGCTGCGACTGAACTTAAAGAACGTTTGGAGAAAAAAATCAGCCAACAAATCCAAGAAAGCGATGACATTGACCTCAAACAACACTTGGGCCGCCAGTTGGCAGACCTACCCAACGCAGCCATCGGAACCATGGACTCTTTCACACAAAAATTCCTTGGCAAACATGGCTATCTGATTGATATTGCGCCTAATTTCAGGATTTTACAAAACCAAAGCGAGCAACTTCTTATAAAAAACGAAGTCTTTCATGAGGTCTTTGAAGCCCATTACCAAGGTAAACAGAAAGAAACCTTTAGTCATTTGCTGAAAAACTTTGCTGGACGTGGAAAAGATGAACGGGGGCTATGCCAGCAAGTCTATAAAATCTATGACTTCCTCCAATCCACCAGCAATCCTCAGAAATGGCTGAGTGAATCTTTCCTCAAAGGCTTTGAGAAAGCTGATTTTACCAGTGAAAAAGAAAGATTGACTGAGCAAATCAAACAAGCCCTTTGGGATTTGGAAAGCTTTTTTCGTTATCATCTGGATAATGATGCCAAGGAGTTTCCAAAGGCAGCCTATTTAGAAAATGTTCAGTTGATTCTGGATGAAATTGGCTCCCTAAATCAGGAGTCCGATAGTCAGGCTTATCAGGCAGTACTTGCGCGTGTTGTCGCAATTTCGAAAGAGAAAAATGGTCGAGCTCTGACCAATGCCAGTCGTAAGGCTGATTTGAAGCCGCTGGTCGATGCCTACAACGAAGAGAGAAAGACTCAGTTTGCTAAACTAGGACAACTGTCAGACCAGATAACCATTCTCGACTATCAAGAACGTTATCATGGAGATACATGGGAACTAGCTAAAACCTTCCAAGCCTTCATGAGTGATTTTGTAGAAGCTTATCGTCAGCGCAAACGTCAGGAAAATGCCTTTGAATTCGCTGATATTAGCCATTACACCATTGAGATTTTAGAGAATTTCCCACAAGTTCGTCAGGATTATCAGGAGCGCTTCCATGAAGTCATGGTCGATGAGTATCAGGATACCAACAATATTCAAGAACGGATGCTGGAATTACTTTCTAATGGACACAATCGCTTTATGGTGGGAGATATCAAGCAGTCTATCTATCGTTTCCGTCAGGCAGATCCGCAGATTTTCAATGAAAAGTTCCAACGCTATGCGCAAAATCCAAAAGAGGGCAAGCTCATTCTCCTCAAAGAAAATTTCCGTAGTAGTTCAGAAGTGCTATCAGCAACCAATGATGTTTTTGAACGCCTTATGGACCAAGAGGTCGGCGAAATCAACTATGATAACATGCACCAGCTTGTTTTTGCCAATACCAAACTGACTCCTAATCCAGACAACAAGGCAGAATTTCTCATCTACGATAAGGACGACACAAGTGAGGAAGAAGAGGGGCAGGCAGAAACGAAACTAACAGGCGAAATGCGCCTGGTTATCAAGGAAATCCTTAAACTACATAAGGAACAAGGTGTTTCCTTTAAAGAAATCGCCCTTCTGACCTCCAGTCGCAGTCGTAATGACCAGATCCTTCTCGCCCTGTCTGAGTACGGAATTCCTGTCAAAACTGACGGAGAGCAAAACAATTATCTTCAATCCCTAGAAGTGCAAGTCATGCTAGACACCCTTCGTGTCATTCACAATCCTCTTCAAGACTATGCCTTGGTTGCCCTTATGAAGTCTCCTATGTTTGGCTTTGATGAGGACGAGTTAGCACGTTTTTCCCTTCAGAAAGCAGAGGATAAAGTCCACGAAAATCTCTATGAGAAACTAGTAAATGCTCAAAAACAGGTAAGTAGCCAAAAAGTCTTGATTCACTCAGCTCTAGCTGAGAAACTAAAGCAATTCATGGATATCTTGGCCTCTTGGCGCTTGTACGCCAAAACCCACTCCCTCTATGACTTGATTTGGAAGATTTACAATGACCGTTTTTATTATGATTATGTTGGAGCTTTGCCAAATGGTCCTGCTAGACAGGCCAATCTCTATGCCCTAGCACTGCGTGCTGATCAATTTGAAAAGAGCAATTTCAAGGGTTTGTCGCGTTTTATTCGTATGATTGATCAGGTTTTAGAAGCCCAGCACGATTTGGCAAGCGTGGCTGTCGCACCGCCAAAAGATGCAATAGAGCTCATGACCATTCACAAGAGTAAAGGGCTGGAGTTTCCTTACGTCTTTATTCTCAATATGGATCAAGATTTCAACAAGCAAGACTCTATGTCAGAAGTCATTCTCAGTCGTAAAAATGGACTAGGTGTCAAGTATATTGCCAAGATGGAGACAGGAGCAGTGGAAGCCTACTACCCTAAAACCATCAAACTCTCCATTCCTAGTCTGACCTATAGACAGAACGAAGAAGAATTACAGCTGGCAAGCTACTCAGAGCAGATGCGTCTGCTGTATGTTGCCATGACGAGGGCTGAGAAAAAGCTCTATCTTGTCGGTAAGGGATCTCGTGAAAAGCTGGAAGCCAAGGAATACCCAGCAGCTAAAAATGGGAAACTAAATAGCAATACTAGGCTTCAAGCCAAGAATTTCCAAGATTGGCTTTGGGCTATCAGCAAAGTATTTTCTAAGGACAATCTCAACTTTAGTTATCGTTTTGTTGGCGAAGATCAGCTGACTAGAGAAGCCATCGGGGAGTTGAAAATCAAGAGTCCTCTCCAAGATAGCTCTCAAGCAGACATCCGCCAGTCTGAAACTATCAAAGAAGCTCTGGAAATGCTGAAAGAGGTAGAAGTCTATAATACTCTTCACCGCGCAGCTATTGAATTGCCAAGTGTTCAAACCCCAAGTCAAATCAAGAAATTCTACGAACCAGTTATGGATATGGAAGGTGTCGAGATTGCAGGTCAAGGTCAGTCAGTAGACAAGAAAATCAGCTTTGATTTGCCAGATTTTTCAACCAAAGAAAAGGTAACAGGAGCTGAGATTGGTAGTGCCACCCACGAACTCATGCAGAGAATGGACCTCAGCCAGCAACCAACCCTTGCTAGCCTGACAGAAACTCTTAAACAAGTTCAAACCAGCCCAGCTGTCAGAGACAAGATCAATCTTGCTAAAATTCTTGCATTCTTTGACACAGCACTCGGTCAGGAAATTATCTCTAATACCGACCATCTTTATCGCGAGCAACCTTTCTCCATGCTCAAACGAGACCAAAAGAGTCAGGAAGACTTTGTTGTCCGTGGTATCCTTGATGGCTATCTACTTTACGAAGACAAAATTGTTCTGTTCGACTATAAGACAGACCGCTATGATGAACCAAGTCAACTCATAGACCGTTATCGTGGTCAATTAGCCCTATACGGAGAGGCTTTATCTCGAGCCTATTCGATTGAAAATATTGACAAATACTTGATTTTACTCGGTAAAGACGAGGTTCAAGTTGTAAAAGTATAATTTATACTCTTCGAAAATCTCTCAAACTACGTCAGCTTCACCTTGCCGTATATATGTGACTGACTTTGTCAGTCTTATCTACAACCTCAAAGCAGTGTTTTGAGCTGACTTCGGCAGTTATATCCGCAACCTCAAAGCAGTGCTTTGAGCAACCTGGGGCTAGTTTCCTAGTTTGCCCTTTGATTTTCATTGAGTATTAGAAAGGAGACCTCATGACACTTCCAGTTAGAAAATCCCTACATGATGCGGTTTTACAGGCTTCAAAAGCTGATACTTGGGAACAAGCTACCAAGGAATGGAATGAAGTTTCCTTGATTTTTAACGGTATCGGCCGTAGCAATTGCGTCTGTGGGAATGCCATCAAATACGCCTACGAACTCTTTAACGGAGTCACAGGCCAACGCCTCTTTCCAATTGGTAGCGATTGTGTTCGTCATTTTCATCGATTGTCCCTTGACCAGCAATTGGAAGAGGAAGAAAAACTACTCAGAAAGGTTGAAAATCTAACCAGAAAAGCCCAGAAAAAGGAAAAAATAAAGGTCAATAAAAGTGACTTTGACGAGCGCCTTCTAAAATGGCTCTGGGAAAAAGGTGTTTTCAAGCCTAATCGTGGTAATCAATTCTCACCTGAGAGAGACTACCAGCTTTTCCTAGAAGTCTTTCAAGGTGGCAGTTGGACCAAGGCTGAGCCTAAGAAGAAGGCTCGTATGGAGGAAGTCCTTGAAAAGTGTATCAAACCCTTTTTACTTGGAAAACCAGATGATCAACTCTACCTTGTCAAGCTAGGCAAGGAGAAAATTGACTACGAACAAGAACTCCGTATCCAGGCAGAGAAAGAGCGCAAGAAGAGGGATAAAATCGCCAAGCAATATGCAGATAATCTGGTCCTAGCCATGGGCCCAGCAGAGCGTGCCTATCAAGATTATTTTGGTTTTACAGAAACCCTGACTCAAGAAGAACGCAAATGGGAGAAAATTCTTTTTGGTAAAAATAGAACAGAACGGGCCATCAAGGCCAAACAATATCAAAAAGAGCTGGAAAAAGACCAACGAATTGCGAGTCAGGATCCAGTTGAAAGAAAACAGAAGCAGACTTGGCTCCTCAATTCCTATTTTCGTGACCTTCCTGAAGAAAAATCCCGATTTGCTCGACTCTTATTAGAATATCGAAAAAGTGGAGAAGTTCCCTTTTCAACCCAATACCTGTCAGATCATCTCATCAACTTTTTCTATAAAATGAAAGCTTTTGAGTTTGAAATCTCACCAGAACAAGTCCGAGACTTCTTAAAAGAAAGCCTTCAGACAGAACATCTATCCTCAGCACAAGAAAGCTGGATAGATGGAATTCTTCTCAACTGCATCAAACCATTTTTAGAACGATTATTGATATAAGTAACACCTGCCGTGGAAATGCCATGGTAGGTGTTAGTTTTAATAGTCAGTGTCATTATTATTCTCAACAGATTTATTCGAAAACAAAACACGCTTATTGATATATGCTTTATTATACTGGATAACTTTTAAAATATTATGAGAGACTTAATTATAAGTAGCTTATTTTAATGTTTCGTAGTATAATAACATCAGGAAAACAAACTGTATAAACCAATATTTATAGGTTATTCTAAATACTTATATATAAATGCAGGAATTATTTATTACAGTAACTAAAACTCTATTATATAAGGAAATATTACATGATTGATATCCACTCTCACATTGTTTTTGGTGTAGATGATGGACCAAGCACAATTGAAGAAAGCCTAGCTCTTCTGAAAGAAGCTTTTTCACAGGGAGTTCGTACAATTGTATCCACTTCACATCGTCGTAAAAATATGTTTGAAACTCCAGAAGATACAATTATGACCAACTTTAAAGAGGTTCAAGCACTTGCTAAGAAAGAACTGCCTGACTTAACTATTTTATATGGAGCTGAAATATACTTCACCCAAGATGCTCTTGACAAATTGGAAAGCAAGCAGATTCCTACTCTGAACGATACACAATATGCTTTGATTGAATTCAGCCCGACCACCCCCTATTGGGAAATCCGCAATGCAGTAAATAAAGTTTTATTGTTAGGTATTAGACCTGTCATTGCCCATATTGAACGCTATGCTGAACTAGAAAAAAATGAAAAAAGAGTTAAAGAGCTGATAGATATGGGATGTTATACTCAAATAAATAGCTCGAGTGTTCTTAAGCCTAAAATATTCGGGGATAAGTATCGCTTACTCAAAAAAAGAGCTCAGTATTTTCTATCCTATAATCTAGTTCACTGTGTGGCTAGCGATATGCATAATCTAAGCTCAAGACCACCATATATGAAGCAAGCATTTGACGTGATTAGTCATCAGTATGGAAAGGAAAGAGCGGAAGAATTATTTTTAGTGAATCCTCAGTTGATTATATCGAACAAAAATATTTAGCAACATTTAATTTAGGTGTATTTCCTGTATTTTAATCACGTAAGCTTGAAAATCTTATTTTTTTATGTTATATTGAACTGTATGATTTAATTCTTGGTAAATATACATATTTTTATTAGTTCTGACTTTTTTATACTCGGGACTATATATATATATATATATGCATCAACGTAGTGAGTGGCGCACGCATATATATGCGTGCGCCTTAGTTTTTCTAGGAGAATGATGCTTATGTATAGGAGAATTAAGAGAATTTTAGGTCTTCTAATTTCTATACCCTCATTACTATTAATTGTCCCAATTTGTTTAATAGCTTGTATCTTTATTGTAATCGAATCAAGTGGTAATCCTATTTATATACAAGAACGAATTGGTTTAAATGGACGAAGGTTTTCAATTTATAAACTCCGCTCCATGTATCAAGATGCTGAAAAGAACGGTCATAAATGGGCGAGCAAAAATGATACACGCATTACAAAAGTTGGACGTTTTATTCGTAAAACACGAATTGATGAATTACCACAAATTATCAATGTGATTAAAGGTGAGATGTCCATTATTGGGCCACGACCAGAAAGACCAGAGTTTATCAATGAATTTTTGAAAGATATCCCTAATTTTAATGAACGTTTAGCTGTTCGCCCAGGAATTACAGGTTGGGCTCAAGTAAATGGCGGTTATGAATTAACTCCTAAAGATAAATTAGTCTACGATCTATTCTATATCAATCACGAAAGTATCAAGTTAGATTTTCTTATACTATTAAAAACAATTAAAGTGATGGTTACTGGGAACGGCTCTAGATAGTTCTAAGAAAGCAAAAATAAATAAAAGGAAACAAACAATAATATGACTATTTTTAATAAAAATATTAATAGAGTTTTTTCTTTGATAAAAAGCAAACTACTATTTTTACTTCTATTTACTATAGTAGGGACGACAGCAGTTGGTCTATATACTGTTTTTATCATTTCTCCTATATACAGTGTATCCTCTAAGCTCATAATGAAGAACACTTCAAGCCAAACAAATGGGCAAAATAATGATGCGCAAACGATTGAAGCTATAAACCTCTTTCAAAAACAAGCTAAGACTTATTTAGAGATAGCAGATCTCCCCCCAGTAAAAGATGAAACCAATAAAGCATTAGGTTTGTCACCTGATGACATCGCTAAAATCAAATCGGTTAAATTAACGAATGACTCAGGATCTCAGTTGGTAACAGTAACAGTACGAGCGCTAGATCGAAACTTAGCAGAACGTTATATTAAAGAGTATGTGTCTCAGTACAAGAAATTTACAGCAGATAGATTAGAGCGCGACAACTTGTCAGTTGTTACAGAAGCACTGGGAAGTGATTCTCCAGTTTATCCCGTTCTATGGAAGAATCTTCTTGTATCTATTCTAGTATTTTCTTTTGTAGGATTTAATGTTATTTTCCTCAAATATGTATTGAGTGATTCGATTGATTCTTACGAAGACTTGGAAGAGTTAGTGGGAACACCTGTTCTCGGGATGATTCCGACTATAGAGAGAAAGAGAAGAGGTGAGTGACATGCATATCGAAGTTATTCATAACAGTAAATCCATCGTAGCTGAGTCCTTTAGAACTTTAAGGAGTAATCTTCAGTTCTCAGAATTTGGAAAAAATATTAAAATTATTGTCGTTACAAGTGCCAATCCTAACGAAGGAAAGAGTGAAGTCAGTATCAATCTTGCTGCCTCATTGGCTCAACAAGGGAAAAAAGTGATTATCATAGACGCAGATATGCGTAAACCAACCCAACATAAATTAACAGAGGTAAGTAATACCGAGGGTCTCAGCACCTTCTTATTAAAAAGATCTGGTGTAGATTCCATTAATCATCTAACGATAAATGATGTGAATTTAGATGTACTGACTTCAGGACCTGTTCCGCCTAATCCTTCTGAGATGTTAGCTAGTTCTTCGATGGATGAAACACTTAAAGCATTTGAAGATTTTTATGACTATGTCATTATCGATACACCTCCCTTGCTAGCAGCAACTGATGCCCAAGTTTTAGCCAGTATTTCGGATGCTACCCTTCTGGTAGTAGATATCAAAAAATCAAAACGACGACAAATAATAGAAGCAAAAAGAAGATTAGACCATGTTGGAGCTAGACTACTTGGTGTGATAATGAATAAAATGGATTCACATAAAGACACCTATTATTACTATTATTAAACTAACTATTTGAAAGGCAGGAGAGAAAAAATGACAATCTATCTTTTAATGTTCGTCTATGTCTCTTTTCTTGCCTTTTTCTCATTGAAATATGAGGATAAAGCAAAAGAATTAGGTTTCCTTGTTCTTCCGACTTTTTTCTTTTTTTTAATCATTGCGGGTTTTCGTACTTCTAGCGTCGGAGGAGACTTAGGAACTTATATCCATATTTTTGAATCAAATAATATTCAGATTCCAGATTTATCACATTTATTTAGTTCTCGATTTGAAATTGGGTACTTACTGTTCACTATTTTTCTAAGAAACTTCAGTGATCATTATCCATTCCTCTTATTCGTATTTGCATTTCTGACCTTATTAAGTTGGTTTTTTGTTCTTTATAAGCATTCTAAAAATGTTTACATGAGTTTACTGATTTACTTCAGCTCGTTAGGACTCTTTTTTTATTCTTTATCAAATATCAGGCAAGGTCTGGCGATTGCTTTAAGTTTTTTAGGGTTTCACTACTTAGTAAAAAACAAGAAGATTTTAGCATGGGTATTTATCTTACTAACTCCCTTATTTCATACATCTGGTATCGTCTGCCTCTTGTTTTTCCCCCTTAAAAAAATCGTTTTAAATAAAAGAATATACCAATTTGTGTTCCTTGCATTTCTAATCATCTTACCTTTTATCAAACAAATTGCAACTATCTTTATTTCTTTCTTCCCTCAGTATACTTCCTATCTGGAATCATCATGGTTTTTGGAAAGCAATAAATGGGCACCTGTATTTTTAACAATTTGGTATGGTATCGTTCTGATCTTTGGTGAATTAGTGATTAGAAAACAGAAGTTATCGACTGAAGAAGAATTTATAAGAACTTTGTTCTTTATCTCCTTTTTATTTACTGCGTCAACTTTGCAAACAAGTCTTTTTGGCAGATTCGCACACTATTTTACCCCCTTTATTTGCCTATATATCCCTATGATTTTATCTAAAATAGGTGACAAAAAAGTTCAATGGATTTTATTTTATTTGATGATATTGGTTTACGCTTCAATCTTTCTAGTCATTGTTTATTTTAAAGCTGACTGGTACCATGTCGTTCCCTACCGTTCAGTTATTGTAGATTGGTTATTTGGAAATTAGGTTTAGGAGTTATAAAATGAAATTTTCAGTTCTAACGACAGTCTATAAAAAAGAGACTCCTACAAATTTAAGGAAAAGTTTACTAAGTTCTTATCAGCAGACCCTTAAACCGACAGAAATCATTTTAGTTTGTGATGGCGAATTGACTGAAGAGTTAGAAATAGAAATCCAAAAGTTGCAGAGAGAGATTCCGATTTTAAAAGTTTTTCATTTACCTGAAAATTTAGGCTCAGGACCAGCCTCTCTCTTTGGAGTCAATCAATGCCAAACAGAATTCATTGCTAGAATGGACAGTGATGATTATTCTCTAGAAACAAGGTTTGAAAAGCAAGCAGCAGCCTTTGAAAAAAATCCCAACCTCATCATGGTTGGTTCCAATATCCTAGAGAAAAATACAGAGTTTACCGCCTTAAAGAAAGTACCAGAAACTACAGCCGAAATTCGTCAATATTCGAAAATGAGAAATCCCTTTAATAATCCATCGAGTATGATGAAAAAAAAATATATCTTGAAGGCTGGTAATTATCGTAAGTTCCGCTATCTAGAGGATTATGACCTCACAATGAGATTGTTACACGATAATCCAACCAAGGATTTTTTGAATATCCAGGATCCCTTGGTTGTCATGCAGACTAACGATTCTAGCTATCTGCGTAGAGGCGGTTTCTTGTATGTAAAGACGGACTTTATGCTCCAATTAGATTTTTATCGTAGAAGAGACATTAGTCTAGTAGAATTTCTTAGAAATATTTTCCTTCGTAATGCGGTTCGAATTCTTCCGAATTCAGTTAGGAAATGGGTCTATAGGAAAAAAATGAGAGAAGATGTAGAGGTGGTTAGGAAGATATGAAGAGAGTCATTACATACGGAACATTTGATTTATTACATTACGGTCATATTAATCTTTTAAAAAGAGCAAAATCCTTGGGAGATTATTTGATTGTAGGATTATCCACCAATGAATTTAATAGACTAGAAAAAAATAAAGAATGTTATTTCGATTACGAAAAAAGAAAATCGCTATTAGAGGCTATCAGATATGTGGATCTTGTCATACCAGAAGAAAATTGGGATCAAAAAATCTCAGACATCGAAAAGTATCATGCTGATGTGTTTGTTATTGGAGATGATTGGCAGGGAAAATTTGATTATTTAAGTGATTTTGGAATAGAGGTTGTTTACCTATCACGAACAAAAGAAATTTCAACTTCTAAGATAAAGAATGATTTGAATCAAGGAAACTAGGATGAAATATCAGGTCATACATGTAACAGGTGGTGTAAGGAATACCATGAGTGGGGTACAAAGTTTTATCAAAAATCATATTCCAACTGATGATCAAGAGTTTGAATATATGGTTGGAGAGTCAAATGGAGAGGCTCATTTCCCATTTAATCAATACCTAGATGAAAAAGAAATCAAACGCATTGTATTTCCTGCCCTAAAGATTTCTAAATTATTTGCCTATGCGAGAGAGTGTCGTCAATTTTATGAAAATAATAAAATTGACATTCTTCATGTCCATAATCCTATAACTGCTTTTATACATAATTACTATGCTCGAAAAAATGGTGTTCCAGTTAGGATTTACCACAATCATAGTAGCCAATTTTCAGACACTTGGTTAAAAAGTATTCGCAATCAATTTTTGGTCTTTTTAGCTTTGAAAAATGCGACCCATCGAATCTCTTGTGGTCAATTAGCTGGATTGAAGATATTTGGAAAAAAAGAATTTCAAATCCTTCCAAATGCAATTGACATCAACAAGTATCGGTTTTCTCCAACTTTTCGAGAAGAAATTCGCAAAGAGTTTCATATAGCTGAACATCAAAAAGTAGTTGGGATGATTGGTATTTTAAATCCCTTCAAAAACCAGAGTTTTTTGATTGAAATTGCTAAAGAATTGCCTGATGTTACTTTTTTCTTTGTTGGTGAAGGACCAGATCGTTCAACTCTAGAAGGAAAAAGTAAGGAATTTAAGAATATTATCTTTACAGGAAAAAGAGAAGATGTTCATAAATTTTATTCAGCCTTTGATATTTTTGCCTTTCCTTCTTTGTATGAAGGTTTCCCAATCGTGCTGGTAGAAGCTCAGTGTTCCGGAGTCAATATTATCATGAATGAAACGATTGATCCGACAACTCAGATAGTTGGTGAACTCTGTACAGCTATGCCTCTAGATAAGGATAAATGGGTAAACTATATAGAAAAGGCGCCTTTCAAGGATAAGCAACGACAGCTGAATGAACATCTAAAGCGGTTTGACATTGAAGAAAATGTTCAAAATTTAAAAGAAATTTATAAGCAAGGTTTAAAAAGAGAATGATCAAGTATTTAAAACCCTTACTTTTTAAAGTAAGTGATTTTACTTATAAACTAAATAAAATTATTCCCAAGAAAAGGAATAGAATTGTTCTCTATTCTAACTGGGGATTTAGAGATAATCTTAGAACACTCTATCACTATTTAGTGGACAATGGCTATCACAAAGCATATGAAATCGTTTGTGCATCTAATGATTTTTATCATTTAGAAAAAGAACATGATGTAAAGTATGTTTCTATTTATCGAGGTTTCTTTTATTTTTTAACATCTAAATATTTTTTCTATTCATTTGGCAAGTATCCTATAAAACCTGCACCAAACCAGATGGTTGTCAACTTGTGGCATGGAATGCCCTTGAAAAAAATTGGGAATCTTGAAGTTGGAATGGAAAAAATTGACTATAATTTCTTTACAAAATTAGTCTCCTCTTCAGAATTATTTACTCCAATCATGAAAGCTGCTTTTAATGCTAAAGATGAGCAGATGCTTCTTGTTGGTAATATTCGGAATGATGAGCTCTTTAAAGAGAAAAAAGAGAAGAAGATCATTTGGATGCCAACTTATCGTAATTCTAAAAATTATCATGACAGCCAAGCAGCATTGATATTTTCTTTAGAAGAAGAGGATTTTCAAAACATTGAAGAACTACTCTCAAACTATGGGTATCAACTTTATATTAAACTTCACCCTCTTGAGGAATCTCAGTTACAATTCGAAATGAATTATTCGACCATTCATCTATTAACAGAAGAGATTATTAGTGAGCAGTATGAGACTTTATATACCTTTTTGGGAACAACAAGTGCATTAATTACTGATTATTCATCAGTATTTTTAGATTATTATTTATTAAATAGGCCAGTTGCATTTACCATTAATGATTATGAGGAATACAAAGAAAAACGTGGTTTTGTATTTGAAGATATCAAGAGTCTTATGGTGGGGAGTGTCATTCGTGATTCGCATGACTTAATAGAATTCCTAGAGAGTGTCATGAAATCTGAAGATATTCATATTGAAGAACGAAAAAAAATCAATAACAAGGTTAATGCCATTCAAAAAGATTTTACAAAGACTCTTTTGGATGAAATTGGATTAAAGATATAAGGTTAGGATAAAGAATGATTAGTGTAATCGTACCGGTTTATAATGTGGAAACTTATCTGGAAGAGTGTTTAGACAGCATTCAAAATCAAACATACACAAACCTTGAAGTCCTTTTAGTCAATGATGGTTCAACAGATGGCTCACAAGCTATTTGTGAGCATTATTGCCAAATAGATAAGCGTTTCCGATTAATGAATCAAACCAACCAAGGACAAAGTGTTGCACGAAATAATGGAGTAACAGCTTCGACAGGCGAGTTCATTGCTTTCGTGGATAGTGACGACATTATCCTAGCGAATTATTTAGAAACCTTAATGCAACATATGGGTGAAGACGTAGATATTGTAGAAAGTCAATTCACCGTACATAAAAAGGAATTCTTGGCAGAAAAGTCTCAAGATACAAAAATCCTTTTTGAGGGAAATTCTCAAGAAGCAGTAAAAATCTTTCCAAACCATGTTCTAAGTGTGAACCCAGTTACAAAACTCTATAGAAGATCAATCGTTGAAGCTGTTCCTTATTTAGAAGGGTTTATTTTTGAAGATATTTATAGCGGTATTGGGATGCTTAAATATATCCGAAAGATTGTGAAAATTGATTATGTAGGATATTATTACCGTCAACATCAGTCGAGTACTATGCATCGAACATTTACTGAAAAAAATTTAGACGTATTCGTAGTTTGTGACAAGTTAATAGAGTTGTATTCTGATAGTGAAGAACTTCTTCCTTATATTGGTAGCTTCTTAGTGGATATAGCAACTATGCATTATCAAGGTTATATCCGTAAAGGAAATCCATATGCAGAAGTCTATAATCAGAAATTGGCCGACTATGTAACTATCACCAAGAAAAATCCAGACTTGGCTAGAGCGTCACGTTTGATTAAGCTCTATAATATTTGCCCAAAATATTATAATTCAATTGTATTTCCAATCTATTACGCAATTTGGAAATTCAAAAATGGCATTAAAGAAGTAAAGCTCGATGAATAAAAATAAATGAGAAGGTAATTATTTTATGATTAGCGTTATCGTGCCCGTTTATAATGTAGAAGAATATTTAGAAGAATGTCTAGAAAGTATAAGGCATCAAACTTTCACTGATATTGAAGTGATACTAGTCAATGATGGCTCAATTGATAGTTCAAGGCAAATATGTGAACGATATTGTGAGAAAGATAATCGCTTTAAATTAATCAATCAAGAAAATCAAGGGCAAAGTGTTGCTCGCAACAATGGAGTAGCTGCTTCTACAAGTGAATTTATTACTTTTGTGGATAGCGATGATGTTATAAAAAGTGATATGTTACAACAATTAATGAATTATATGGACACAGGAATCGATGTTGTTGAATGTGATTTTACAGTAAATAAAGAAATATATAATATTAAAAATAGACAGTTGAAAATTGAGGAGTTTACTTCGTCAGAGGCACTAAAAAAATGTCTCGATATGGAGATAAAGTGGAATCCTGTAGCTAAATTGTACCGTCGAAAAATAGTAGAGGGGACTCCATTTTTAGAAAATTTAATTTATGAAGACTTGTATTCAGGAATTGTTTCATTACAGAATATTGAAAAAATGAGGAAAATTAACTACGTTGGTTACTATTATCGTATCCATTCTAGAAGTACTATGAGAAGAAAATTTGATAGTAAAAATTTAGATTTATTTAAAATTGGGGATTCTTTATTAGAAAAATTTAGTGAGGATAAATTATTACCATATATAGCTAAAGCACTCTTTTTAGTATGTATTGCTCATGTTGAATTATATAAAATTCGCCCTGGTCATCCTTATTTTAAGGAATACGACGAGAATCTAAAAAAATATATTGGAATTGCAAAAAAATCTTCAGAAGTTTTAAAAAACAGTAGATTATTACGATGGTATACTTTTTCTCCGAGATTATTTATTATAATTATATTTCCGCTTTATTTACATTATTTGGATATTCGTAATAAAATAAATTATACAAGGAATAAGTTTAATAGCTTTGTTTCTACTCGTTTGGTAAAAGATAAAGCTCAAAGTATCTTGTGAAATGTTGGAGTATGTACTTTAATAACCGAATTTATCATATTTGTAAATATTGATGATGTTAGTTCTAATTGATATTTTGAAGATATAAATAATTATAAGAATGAACATATTTATTTTGTATAACCTGTCCATAGTTCTATTAAGTATGAATTTGATAAACTCAATAAAAATAAAGGAAATTTAACCACGTAATAATACATTGTTGTTGCAAATACATTCTTAAAGAAGGAGAAAAGGAGAAAAGGAGAAAAGTTGAAATTAGAAAAGTTAATAAGTGTAATTGTACCTGTTTATAATGTTGAAGAATATTTAGATGAATGTTTAGATAGCATTAAAAGGCAAACATATAAAAATATAGAAGTAATATTAGTAAACGATGGTTCTACTGATAAGTCACAGGAAATTTGTGAACGATATTGTCAACAAGACAACCGTTTTCATTTAATAAATCAAGAAAACAGAGGGTTGAGCGGGGCGCGTAACAGAGGAATTCAGGAATCAACTGCTGAATTTATTACTTTTGTGGATAGCGATGACATCATTAAGGATGATATGCTGTATCAATTAATAGAAAAGATGGATTCAGAAGATATTGATATTGTAGAGTGCTGGTATACTCATAATCAAAAAGAATTGCAGCAGAAATCACGTGAAAATATCGGGAATGTTTTTAAAGGAAATGGCAAGGAAACATTGGTAGCATTATGTAAAGATAATATTGTTCGTTTAAATGCATGGGCAAAATTGTACAGAAGAGAAGTGATTAAGGATTTTCCATTTCCAGAAGGATTATTTTATGAAGATGTTTATGAAGGAATAGGAATCCTACTGCACATTCGAAAACTGGTTAAAATAAATTATACTGGATATTTTTATCGCTTACGATTTGGTAGTATTATGAATCGAGAATTTAGCGAAAAAAATTTAGATTTGTTTACTATTTGTGCCAAAGTAGAACAATTATACGCTGAGGATACTGCTTCGCTAGAATATATATATCGCCGACTATTTGATTTAGTATTAATGCATATTATAGATTATCGTATTCATGAAGGGAATCCATATAAAGATAAATATTTTTTCTATTTGAACAGATATGCAAGTAGTTCGAAGCCGTCTTTATTAATTAGATTGTATCGATTGTTTCCAAAACATATTGTTCTAATTACAAGAGTTGTTAGAGCTATGCAATGGCGATTAGAAAAATATCATATAAAATCTTTTTTTAAAACTCAAAAGTAATAAGAAGTATCACTTAAGAGATAAAACTTATTTCATTTTCATTTACTTTATGAGAGAGGAGAATACTATAATTTGAAAAGTAAAAAATTAATTAGTATCATCGTACCAGTTTATAATGTTGAAGAATATTTAAATGAATGTTTAGATAATATTCAATCTCAAACATATAAGAATCTCGAAGTAATATTAGTCAATGATGGATCAACTGATGGATCTAAAGAAATCTGTGAGAAATACTGTAAAAGAGACACCCGTTTCCGCTTAATTAATCAAACGAATCAAGGGCAGAGTGTTGCCAGAAACCGAGGTATGCAGGAATCTACAGGTGAATTTCTTACTTTTGTAGATAGTGATGATGTCATTAAAGAAGACATGCTTGAGCAACTAATGAAACAGATGACCTCAGAAAATATTGATATCGTAGAATGTTGGTATACTCATAATGAACAAGATTTGAAACTTAAAACAGAAGAAAATATAGGGATAGTCTTTAGAGGAGATACCAAAGAAGCCTTGGTTTCTCTTTGTAGGGATAATATTGTACGTTTAAATCCAGTTGCTAAACTATTTAGAAGAGAAGTGATTATAAATTTCCCATTTCTTGAAGGCTTAATTTATGAAGATGTTTATAGTGGAATTGGAATATTAAAGCAGATACGAAATATGGTAAAAATTAATTATGCGGGATATTATTATCGATTGCGTCCAGGAAGTACTATGAATCGGAAATTCAATCTTAAAAATTTAGATTTGTTTACGATTTGTGATAAAGTAGAAAAATATTACGATGATGATGAGGAAGCACTAAGTTATATTTATCGCCGATTGTTTAATCTAGTATTGATGCACGTAATAGATTACCGTATTTTTGAAGGTAATGCCTATGAAGATAAATATCGCAATTATTTAAATAGATATGCTAAAAGTTCAAAAAGATCATTTTTAATTCGTGCCTATTTACTATTTCCCAAACATATTGTTAATATCTCACATATTCTTGGAGGATTACAATGGCGTTGGCAGGAATATGTAGTTAAAAAAATTCGATAGGGGTAGTAAGAGTGAAGTATTTTTTAAAAGAAACATATGTAAAAGCAAATCACGCAGGACCCAAAGCGAGAATGGATGCTGAAAAAATTATGTTGGATAATGGCTATCGAGAGTATTATTTAACAGAAAGTCAAAAGAACAATCATTTAAATCAAAATGATGTTATTATTCTTCAATTTCCATTGTTGTGGCAGTCACTGAAGAAACAAATACGTATGAAGTTTTTAAAGAAAAGAAGTTTTAAAGCGTATTTACTTGTTCATGATATTGAATCTCTGAGAAATAAAAAAATTACATCATTTTCTGATTTTAAATACTCTATCATCCATTTTTTACAAAATAAAACTGTTTTAGAAAGAGTAGATGGAATCATAGCACATAATGATAAAATGAAGGCTGAACTAGTAAAAATGGGAATTAATAAAGATAAAATTGTTCCGTTAGATATATTTGACTATTTAATTCCTAATTTTAACGAAGATAAAAACTATGATAAAGATAAAATCTTACTAGCTGGTAATTTTGATATTCGTAAAACAAGGTATGCTCGCGAATTACCTGAAAAACCCGAATTTGAAGTTTATGGAATCAACTTTGAGTCTGAACATCTTCCGAATAATGTTCACTATAAGGGAGCATTCACTCCAGATGAACTGCCCAATCAGCTGCAAGGTGGGTTTGGTTTGGTATGGGACGGAGATAGCCCCCATACTTGTAGTGGGATGTATGGAGAGTATTTAAAGATGAATAACCCGCATAAAGCTTCTCTATATTTAGCATCTGGTTTTCCGATTATTGTATGGAGCCAATCTGCTCTGGCTGATTTTGTAGGAAAAAACCATTGTGGAATCATTGTTGATTCATTATTTGAAATTGCAGATTGTTTAAACACGATTGATGAAGAAGATTTTCAAGAGCTGATTAAAAATAGTAAAATAGCAGGAGAGAAACTTCGTAACGGATATTTTCTAAAAAAAGCTTTAGAAAAATGTGAAAGGAAATTTTAGAGTTTATGAAATTCCAAACCTTACAAGAAAAAATCATTCGATATCATACGATTATAAAATATTATGGTCTCAAACCAACTCTAGCTTATTATCTTGCGCAACAGTCTGAGACAAAGTACTATGATTTTCGTAAAAAGATTCTTTTTGATTTTGTATTGAAATTACGTAAAGAAGCTCAAATAGATGATTTGATGGATGAAAAAGAAGAAGTAGTAACAGAATTTCCGAAAATAATTTGGACAATGTGGCAACAAGGAGAAGCGCAAATGCCTGAGACTGTCCAGACTTCAACGAAGACCATAAAAGACTTCGCTAAAAGAAATGACTGTGAATTCTATTTGTTGACGGATGAAAATCTGGCGGATTTCATCAATATTCCATCAGACATCACCGACAAATACAAGAAAAAAAAATTATCAGCTGCGCATTATTCCGATATTATTCGTTTTAGTCTCTTATACAAATACGGTGGAATTTGGATGGATGCAACCTTATTTGTATCTCCCTATGCAACTTTAGAAATGTTTGAAGGTGATTTCTTTACTCTGAATCATCCACCTATAGGAACAAATCAAATGGAACGAACTGTTGGTGACTTTAAATGGGCAGGTTTCTTTCTAGCAGGAAAAAAAGGAAAGCCTTATTTTAAACATATTCGGGATTTATATCTTTACTATGTTCGTAAATATCCAGTCTTTATTCATTACCTGATGATGGATTATTTTATTTTGTCCGAATATAAGTGCAATCCTTATTTTGAAAACTTAGTGGATAGATTACCTATTCTAGCACCAGCTGAGCGTGTTTGGTTTTTAAGAGACCATGCCCATGATCTTTTTGATGAAAAAGAATGGGAAGAAGTATTAAAAACAACACCGATTATGAAAACGACTTATAAAATCAAGAAAGAAGAAGTCCTTCCAGGAAGTTATCTCGATCAACTTTTACAAGGAAAATTAAAGGAATAGATGAAATACACGAAAAAAAGTAGAACCGAATTTGCCACCTTAAATACGAGTATTGCTCTGGCATTGCAACCTTTTCAAGTCCTTCTTGGCTTTATCAATCGAACTATTTTTATCAATTTACTTGGGGTAACCTATCTAGGATTAAACAATTATTTGTCTAGCTTAGTTTCCATTCTGTCTTTGGCAGAATTAGGGGTTGCTGGAGCCATGAGCTATGCACTATATGGACCCTTAGACAGAGAAGAACATGGAAAAATCAATGCCTTTATGATTCTCTTCAAAAAATTATATAGAATCATTGGCTTTTCTATTTTTATACTGGGCGCTATACTTTCTTTATTTCTTCCTTATATGATAAAGGATTATACGGTAAACAGTGAAGTATATTTGATTTTTTTCCTCTTTGTTTTTAATTCTGCTTCTAGCTATTTTTTCTCCTATAAACGAACCTTGCTTTATGTCGATCAGCGTAATTATATGATGACTTTGATTGACTTTGGATTAAATACTCTTCGCGTATGCTTGCAAATCGGAATTTTATTCTTTACCAAAAATTATATCTTTTATCTATTGATCAGTATCATCATGAATTTTATAGGGAATATCATCATGTCGCGGATTGTAGATAGATTGTATGGTTACTTGTTTAAGAATGAGATAACACCCATTAATCAGGAGGAAAAAGGAAAATTTATCCGAAATATCAAAGGAAATATAGTCGGTAGTATTGGAGAAACGATTGTTTTTCAAACAGATAGTATTCTAATGGCAAGTTTTGTCAGCTTAGCAGCTATAGGTATTTACGGGAATTATACCTATGTTTTAGGATTTCTTTCACTGATTTTAAATACTGTGATTAATTCAGTTGTTTCTTCCGTAGGTAACTTAGTCCATTCGGAGTCTACGACAGTAGCAGATATGGTTAAATTCCTAAAAAAATTCCAGTTTATTACTTTTAGCCTGATTTATTTTGCTAGCTTAGGTTATTTAATGTTCATTCATCCATTTATGACTATCTGGTTAGGTGAGAGTTTTTCATTTAATTATACGATTGAGATTTTGATCGTCCTTCATTTTTTCCTAACTTTTTATAGAAGACCGATTCTAACGTTGATTTCAGTTTATGGATTAAGTTATGAGCAAAATAAAAAAGTTATCGTCGAGATTTTATTAAATATTTCCCTTTCACTCTACTTTTTAGTGATTTTAGATTTAGGGGTATCTGGAATTTTATTGGGTACGATTTGTTCAACAGTCTTGACCTGTACATGGTATGAACCCTATAGCGCCTTTAAGTATGGATTGAAAGCTTCCTCAAAGGATTTTTTTAAAACATTGTTACAAGATTTCACTGTCGCAGGGATAAGCTTTCTACTTTTGAGTTTGCTGGATAACTACCTCTTAACTCAGCTAGATTTCATTTTCGGTTTGATCATCAAAATCGTCCTTTATTTGATAGTATTGGGTGTCTACGTTTTCCTATTTAGAAATCATGAAGGCGGTAGACAAATCATACTGATGATTCAAAAAGTATTAAAGTTAAAAAAATAAGGAGAAATCAATGAAAAGAATATTGGTTTGTGGTCTGGTTCCAGATGTTGGTGGCTTGGAAAAAATTGTTCTAGATTTTTATAACCATATTGATACCTCTGAATTTGAACTGGAATTTTTACTACAAGGTCCTGAAGATGTTGAATTTAGTGATCATTTTAAAAAGCTTTGTCGCAATCCTCTAGTCGTTCATAGAATCCCCAAGTTAAGACCTCATATCCAGCAAGCCTTAAAAGAATGGGATGATTTTTTTAAGAAGAATGCTCATCGTTATGATATTTTATGGTCCAATCAAAACGGCCTGACTCATCTAGAATTTTTAAAATTAGCAAAGAAATATGGGATAGAAAAAAGAATCGTTCATGGACATTGTGCGACAGCAGATAAATTTTATCGTTTTATTCACCCAATTAATCGACTTTTTGTCGGAAAATATGCAACAGATTTTTGGGCCTGTGGAACAGAAGCATTGAACCATTTTTATCATGGTCAAGAAAGAAAAAAAGCCTTGGTTATTCATAATGCCATTGAAGTTGAGAAGTTTTTATATGATCAAGAAATGCAAACCCAACTTCGAAAGGAGTATCAGATCCCTGAAAATTGTTTGGTCATTGGGCAAGTTTCCCGCTTAAATGAGAAACAAAAAAATCAAAGTTTCTGTATTAAGGTCTTTTCTGAAATCGTCAAAAAAGAACCAAATTCCCGTTTAGTTTTTATCGGAAGAGGTGATACTGCATTTTTAGAAAATGTGGCAAAAGAATATGGTGTAGAAGATAAAGTCATTTTTACAGGATTGACCACTAATGTCGGAAAAATGCTAAATTTATTAGATGTGTTCTTCTTCCCATCTAATTTTGAAGGATTGCCAATTGTACTCATTGAAGCGCAAGCAAATGGATTACCTGTTGTAACAGCAAAGCATTTACCAGACGCAAGGATACTAGATAACTATGATAACAGTTTGTCTTTGAAAGATTCTCTTGAAAAATGGGCGGATAAGATTTTGTCGGTCAAAGATGGACGTATATTAGATAATGAGTATGTTCTTAAAAAAATTAGTGAACATGGCTATGAAATTAAATTTGCTACTAGACAGTTAGAGAAGTTATTTGAGGAGTGATAAATAATTGATGGAGAGGACAAACATGTCTTCTCTAATTTCATTTCAATCAGACCATTATCCGGTAGTTTCATAAATAAAATTAGGTATGTTTTAATAGTACTTCTAAATGATATTTCATAAAAATATATTTTGATTATTTTATCAGATGATTAATTAACTTAATTGAATGCAATACGACTAATTTTATATTTAATAATCTCATGGATTAGAGATAGGCATTTACTGAAAATTAATATATTAAAAAATGAGATTGCATTCAATTTTCCTTAATAAAATAGCTTTTCTAGACAAAAGCTTATGCAAAAAAGAATAATTTATGATAGAATAGAAGGCAAGAAAGAAAACGTTTTTACAATTTTTTCAATCCGAAGGAGATATATTATGGCTACAATTCAATGGTTTCCTGGTCACATGTCTAAAGCGCGTCGACAGGTGCAGGAGAATTTAAAATTTGTTGATTTTGTGACGATTTTGGTGGATGCACGTTTACCTCTATCTAGTCAAAATCCTATGTTGACCAAGATTGTTGGTGATAAACCAAAACTCTTGATTTTAAACAAGGCGGACTTGGCTGATCCAGCAATGACCAAGGAATGGCGTCAGTATTTTGAATCACAGGGAATCCAGACGCTGGCTATCAACTCCAAAGAGCAAGTGACTGTAAAAGTTGTAACAGACGCGGCTAAAAAGCTCATGGCTGATAAGATTGCTCGTCAGAAGGAACGTGGTATCAAGATTGAAACCTTGCGTACCATGATTATTGGGATTCCAAACGCTGGTAAATCAACTCTCATGAACCGTTTAGCTGGTAAGAAGATTGCCGTTGTCGGCAACAAACCAGGTGTTACCAAGGGGCAACAATGGCTTAAAACCAACAAAGACTTGGAAATCTTAGATACGCCAGGGATTCTTTGGCCTAAATTTGAGGATGAAACTGTTGCACTGAAACTGGCCTTGACTGGAGCTATCAAAGACCAGTTGCTTCCTATGGATGAGGTGACCATTTTTGGTATCAATTATTTCAAAGAACATTATCCAGAAAAGCTGGCTGAACGCTTCAAACAAATGAAAATTGAAGAAGAAGCGCCTGTTATTATTATGGATATGACCCGTGCTCTCGGTTTCCGTGACGACTATGATCGTTTTTACAGTCTCTTCGTGAAGGAAGTCCGCGATGGCAAACTCGGTAACTATACCTTAGATACATTGGAAGACCTCGATGGCGACGATTAAAGAAATCAAAGAACTCCTTGCAACAGTCAAGGAGTTAGAAAGCCCTATTTTTTTAGAACTTGAAAAGGATAATCGCTCTGGAGTTCAAAAGGAAATCAGCAAGCGTAAAAAAGCCATTCAGGCAGAATTGGATGAGGATCTTCGTTTGGAATCCATGCTTTCCTACGAAAAAGAACTTTTCAATCAAGGGTTGACCTTGATAGCAGGTGTTGATGAAGTCGGCCGCGGTCCTCTAGCTGGGCCTGTAGTTGCTGCAGCCGTCATCTTACCTAAAAATTGTAAGATTAGAGGTCTCAACGACAGCAAGAAAATTCCTAAAAAGAAACATCTGGAAATTTTCCAAGCCGTTCAAAACCAAGCCTTGTCAATCGGAATCGGTATCATGGATAATCAGGTCATTGACCAAGTCAATATCTATGAAGCAACCAAACTGGCTATGCAGGAAGCAATCTCCCAGCTCAGTCCGCAACCTGAACACCTCTTAATTGATGCCATGAAACTGGAGTTGCCCATTTCACAAACATCTATCATCAAAGGAGATGCCAATTCCCTCTCGATTGCAGCGGCTTCAATAGTAGCCAAGGTGACACGTGATGAATTGATGAAGGAATACGACCAGCGGTTCCCTGGCTATGATTTTGCTACTAATGCAGGATATGGAACTGCTAAACACCTAGAAGGACTTGAAAAATTAGGAGTTACCCCGATTCACCGAATCAGTTTTGAACCAGTTAAATCACTGGTTTCAGGAGAAAAAGAAAGTTAAGTTAGAAGGAATGATTATGGAGGAACAGTCAGAAACACTCAGTTCCAAGAAAGAATTTGCCTTTGCCTCAAGCACCATACTATCCCAAGTTGGACGAGGAATCATTGTGGGACTCGTTGTCGGGCTCATCGTCGGATCCTTTCGGTTTTCAATCGAAAAAGGCTTCCACCTGATACAAGGACTTTATCAAGAACAAGCGCACTTAGTGCGCAATCTTTTTATCATTGGTCTATTTTATTTAATAGTTTGTTGGCTCAGTGCGAAATTGACTCGATCGGAAAAAGATATCAAGGGTTCAGGAATTCCTCAAGTCGAAGCCGAATTAAAAGGACTCATGACTCTTAACTGGTGGAGTGTCCTATGGAAAAAATATATTCTAGGGATTCTTGCTATTGCCAGTGGCCTTATGCTAGGTAGAGAAGGGCCAAGTATTCAACTTGGAGCAGTTGGTGGTAAAGGCATTGCCAAATGGCTCAAATCCAGTCCAGTAGAGGAACGCTCCTTGATTGCTAGTGGAGCTGCAGCAGGTTTAGCTGCAGCCTTTAATGCACCGATTGCAGGACTTCTCTTTGTGGTAGAAGAAGTTTATCACCATTTTTCACGCTTTTTCTGGGTCTCAACTCTCGCAGCTAGTCTCGTAGCAAACTTTGTCTCACTACTCATATTTGGTCTAACGCCAGTGCTAGACATGCCTGATAATATCCCTCTCATGACCTTGGATCAGTATTGGATTTACCTCCTTATGGGAATTTTTCTAGGACTTTCCGGTTTTGTCTATGAGAAAGCTGTATTGAACGTCGGAAGAGTGTATGATTGGCTTGGTCAAAAAATCCTTTTGGATAGAGCTTATTACCCAATTCTAGCCTTTATTCTCATCATACCAGTCGGCATCTTCTTACCCCAAATCCTTGGTGGTGGAAATCAGCTGGTTCTTTCCTTAACTGAGCAAGATTTTAGTTTCCAAGTTCTATTAGCTTACTTTTTGATTCGCTTTGTTTGGAGCATGATTAGTTATGGAAGTGGCCTTCCAGGAGGAATTTTCCTACCAATTTTGGCGCTGGGCTCCTTACTTGGAGCTCTAGTTGGTGTTATTTGTGTCAATCTTGGACTTGTCAGTCAAGAGCAATTCCCTATATTCGTCATTCTAGGAATGAGTGGCTATTTTGGAGCAATATCTAAGGCTCCCTTAACTGCTATGATACTCGTAACTGAGATGGTAGGAGATATTCGCAACCTCATGCCACTTGGATTAGTAACCTTGGTCGCCTACATCATCATGGATCTACTCAAGGGTGCACCAGTCTATGAGGCTATGTTGGAAAAAATGCTGCCAGAAGAAGCGACAGATGAAGGAGAAGTCACTCTCATTGAAATCCCTGTTTCAGATAAAATAGCAGGAAAACAAGTACACGAACTCAACTTGCCACATAACGTACTCATCACCACTCAAGTCCATAATGGCAAGAGCCAAACAGTTAACGGCTCAACCAGAATGTATCTCGGTGATATGATTCACCTAGTTATTCCAAAAAGTGAAATTGGGAAAGTCAAAGATTTGTTGTTGTAGGAGATTTTTACATAATTTATGTTATGTAAAAAATAAACTTCTTAATTAAATATATTAGAAAACCGATTCTCAGCAATGAGATCGGTTATTTTTTACAGATAAGATATTTCACATACAAATAATTGAACTTTGGTAAAAATAAGACTATAACCAAGTTAGAAATGATAAAGCATAAAGCTAGAAAGGAGTTTACTGTATCAAATCTGTACAGTAAGATTAAAATCATGAAAAAGACAACAATAGCAATTATACAATCTATTTTGTATCTCATAGCTCCTTATATAGCTCTTCAGTTATGTAGAATGAACAGAAGTATCGTTACTGATAATCTCTTTTTTATTTTCCTTATTCTGTTGACCATTTCATTCTGGTTTAGTATTTGGAAACTAGAAAAAGCACTAGATAATGATTCACAATAGTACAACTCAAAAAAAACTGGAATTTTGGTACTTTTTGATAACGTACATTTTTAGCTATTTTTGTACAAAACTGGAAATTTTTGTACTTTTCCTTAGACAGTGGAATAAACCCTTGATACAGCTGGATTTAAGACGTAATGTACACTCTCTAAAAAATGTACTTTATAATCGAAATGTACTTTATTTTAAGGTTGAATAAAGTACATTTTTTGATCCAGTAGCTTAGATGCGTAATTGTACAGAATCAGCCCCTTTTAAACCCCTTGCAAGCCTAAAAACATTGATTTAATAAGGTTTTGAATTTCACTTTTGTTACAGTGTACATTTTTTCACTTTGATAAGGTACATTTTAGGCAATTTTGGACGAAAAAAATTTTTTAGTTATTTGTACTATCTATTTGATCTAAGTCTTTTTTAAAAAGCTCTATAACATCTTTCCGAAAAACTATAATTTTCTTGAAAAATAAATAAGTCTATGCTATACTACTAGTAGACTTATTTATGGAGAAATACATGAAACGTGAGATTTTACTGGAACGAATCGACAAACTAAAACAAATCATGCCCTGGTATGTTCTTGAATACTACCAATCTAAGCTTGCTGTTCCTTACAGTTTTACAACCTTGTACGAATACCTCAAGGAATATGATCGATTTTTCAGCTGGGTTTTAGAGTCTGGTATCTCAAATGCCGATAAAATATCTGATATTTCTTTATCTGTCTTGGAAAATATGTCTAAGAAAGACATGGAATCCTTTATCCTTTACCTACGTGAACGTCCTTTGCTGAATGCTAATACAACCAAGCAAGGAGTTTCTCAGACAACCATCAATCGGACTTTGTCAGCACTTTCTAGTCTTTACAAATATCTGACCGAGGAGGTTGAAAACGATCAGGGAGAGCCTTATTTTTATCGTAATGTAATGAAGAAAGTTTCAACAAAGAAAAAGAAAGAAACACTTGCTGCCAGAGCTGAAAACATCAAGCAAAAACTTTTTTTAGGTGATGAAACAGAAAGTTTTCTAACTTATATTGACCAAGAGTATCCACAACAACTTTCAAATCGCGCCCTATCTTCATTTAATAAAAATAAAGAACGTGATTTGGCCATTATCGCCCTTCTCTTGGCGTCTGGTGTTCGCTTGTCTGAAGCAGTTAATTTAGATCTAAGAGATCTCAATCTAAAAATGATGGTTATCGATGTCACTCGAAAAGGGGGGAAACGTGACTCTGTCAATGTCGCTGCCTTTGCAAAACCTTATTTAGAAAATTATCTAGCCATTCGAAATCAACGCTATAAGACGGAAAAAACAGATACAGCCCTCTTTCTAACCTTGTATAGAGGTGTTCCAAATCGTATCGATGCTTCCAGCGTTGAAAAAATGGTTGCTAAGTATTCTGAGGACTTCAAAGTCCGTGTAACACCTCATAAACTACGACATACCCTAGCAACTAGGCTCTATGATGCCACTAAATCGCAAGTTTTGGTCAGTCACCAGCTAGGACATGCCAGCACACAAGTCACTGACCTCTATACCCATATCGTCAATGATGAACAAAAAAATGCCTTGGATAGTTTATAAAATACATAAAATAAATTATGTAAATAAAAACTCGTAAAAAGAAGATGGTCCTACAACCAACTTCTTTTTTCTTTTTATCCAACTACTGCTTCAGCGATTTCTTCACGGCTAATACCAGCGAAGTAGCGTGTGATATCAATAGTTTCTAGAGCTTTAAGGACATCTTCGCGTTCATATTTCACTCCACGAAGGACATCTTCTACTGCAGCAACGTCTTCAATACCAAAGAAATCCCCATAAATCTTGATGTCTTGGATTTTTGATTCAGTAACATTAGCAAAGACTTCAACCTTACCACTGGTGAATTTTGTTCCACGACGGACGTTAAATTCAGGTGATTTACCATAGTTCCAGTCCCAAGTACCAAACTTAGTATCCTTGATGTGATTAATTTCAGCCAATTCTTTCTCAGAAAAAACGTATTCTGTCATCTCTGGATACTCTTTTTTCATGTATTCCAAGAGTAAGTCACGGAATTCTTCGACTGTGATTTTTTCTGGTAATTCATTGATAATATTGGTCACACGAGCACGAACCGATTTCACACCTTTTGATTCAAATTTATCTTTTGAAACCTTAAGGGCATTTGCGAGGACTGACAAATCAACGTCAAAGAGCAAGCAACCGTGGTGCATGATACGGCCATTGATATAGGCTTGGGCATTGCCACAGAATTTCTTGCCATCAATCTCAAGATCATTACGACCTGTGAACTCAGCTTTAACCCCAAGTTGAGCCAAAGTATTGATAACTGGAGTTGAGAAGCTCTTAAAGTCAAAAGCCTTGTTTTCATCTTCTTTTGAAATGATCGTGTAGTTGAGGTTATTTAAATCGTGGTAAACAGCTCCACCACCACTGATACGGCGGACCACCTCAATACCATTTTCTCGAACATAATCACGGTTGATTTCTTCGATAGTGTTCTGGTGACGACCAACAATGATAGATGGTTTATTGATCCAAAGAAGGAAGATTTGATCCTCATCCAAAAGGTGTTTAAAGGCGTATTCTTCCAAGGCAATATTAAAGGCAGTGTCGTTTGAATGATTGATAATGTATTTCATGATATCCCTTTATACGATAGAGACTGGAAAGATATTTTCCAGTCTAGTCTATCTTTCTTTTATTTTTTCTTAGGTGAATGGATAGCCATTCCTAAAACATCCGCAAATGCTTCGTACATCACTTCAGAGTAGGTTGGGTGTCCGTGGATAGTCTTCAACATTTCTTCAACAGTGATTTCCATTTCGATAATGCTCGATGCTTCATTGATCAATTCTGCAGCTGCAGGACCGATGATATGAACACCAAGGATTTCTCCATATTTCTTATCTGCAATGACTTTTACGAAACCTTGAGCAGCATCTGAGGCAATAGCACGACCGTTAGCAGCAAAGTTGAACTTACCAATGGCTACATCGTACTTCTCACGGGCTTGTTCTTCTGTCAAACCTACTGCTGCTACTTCAGGGAGAGTGTAGATGGCTGCAGGAGTCAAGTTCAACTTGGCTACAGCATGATTTCCTTTAAGAGCATTTTCAGCAGCAACTTCACCCATACGGAAGGCTGCGTGCGCCAACATCTTAGTTCCGTTGATGTCACCTGGTGCGTAAATTCCTGGAACAGAAGTTTCCATGTATTCGTTGACCTTGATGCGTCCACGGTCCAGTTCAAACTCAACATCGCCAATACCTTCAAGGTCTGGTACACGACCGATTGAAAGAAGCGCTTTATTTGCGATGATATCATCTTTTCCTTCAACCTTGATACGAAGTTGACCATTTTCCTCGATGATTTCTTGCAGTTTAGTACCAGTCAAGATGGTCATTCCTTTACGCTCAAGGATCAAGCGAAGGTTCTTAGACACTTCTGCATCCATAGCTGGCACGATACGGTCCATCATTTCGATAACAGTTACTTTTGAACCAAATGTCATAAAGGCCTGACCGAGTTCGATACCGACAACTCCACCACCGATGATGACAAGGCTTTCTGGCACTTCGTTCATTTCAAGAATGTCGTCACTTGTCATCACGAGTGGAGATTCCATACCAGGGACGTTGATCTTGCTGACTTTTGAACCACCGGCAAGGATGATTTTCTTGGTTTCAAGTAATTCAGAACCATTTACCAAGACGTTCTTGTCTTTAGTAATGGTACCAATACCTTTATGCACAGTAACTCCGTAGCTACGAAGAAGTCCTGCAACACCACCAACAAGAGTATTAACAACTTTAGATTTAGTTTCTAAAAGTTTGTCCATATCAACAGTGAAGTTAGGATTTTCAATCACAATACCACGATTTGCAGCATGACCGATATTTTCAATAATTTCAGCGTTATGAAGGTAGGTTTTGGTTGGGATACAACCACGGTTTAAGCAGGTTCCGCCGAGTTCAGATTTCTCAACTAGAGCAACCTTACCACCGAGTTGGGCAGCTTTAATGGCTGCAACATAACCAGCAGGACCTCCACCAATCACAACGATATCAAAAGCATCATCGCTCTTACCATCATCGTTTGAGGCACTTGCTGCAGGTGCTGGGCTAGCTTCTGGCGCTGCTGCCCCAGCTGTTGGGATATTTTCCCCTTCTTCGCCAAGGTAACCGATAACTTCCGTTACAGGGACAGTTTCGCCATCTCCTTTGAGAATGGCAATCAAGTACCCATCTTCTTCGGCTTCCAATTCCATGCTGACTTTGTCAGTCATGATTTCCAAAAGGATTTCTCCTTCTTTTACAAATTCTCCGACTTTTTTATTCCATTGGACGATTTGTCCTTCTGTCATATCCACGCCGGCTTTTGGCATAATTACTTCTAAGGCCATGTCTTCCTTCCTTTATCTATATCTTAAAAATGAATACTCTGGTTCTTAAATCAACATTGAGATTGGATTTTCAATCAATTCTTTCAAATCTTTCATAAACTTGGCTCCAGCCATACCATCTACGACACGGTGGTCGATGGTTAATCCTAGGCTCATGATAGGGCGAATCACAATTTCACCATTGACGACAACTGGCTTCTCAATTGTCGAACTCACACCAAGGATAGCTGAGTTTGGTTGGTTGATGATAGGACCAAAGGACTGAACGCCAAACATCCCCAAGTTACTGATAGTAAATGTTGAATTTTGCAGTTCGCTTGGAGCTAATTTACCATCCAAGGTACGGCCAATAACATCCTTAAAGGCTACAACCAGTTCAGAAAGACTCATCTTCTCAGCATTGTAAACAACAGGAGTCATCAATCCATTATCCATCCCAACTGCCATCGCAAGGTTGACATAGTTGTGAGTGATAATAGTCTTGCCATCTTCAGTCAATGAAGCGTTGATGAAAGGGTGTTTCATAAGAGTCTTAACAACAGCAAGTGAAAGAAGATCTGTTACAGTGGTCTTCTTCCCAGTTGCTTCCATGATTGGCTCAAGAACCTTCTTACGAAGAGCCAACATTTCAGTCATATCAACTTCATAGTTGAGCGTGAAGGTTGGCGCAGTTAGGTAAGATTCAACCATGCGTTGGGCAATAACCTTACGCATTGGTGTCATTGGAATACGCTCGATTTCACCGTATGGTGTTACATTATCAGGAACTTCTTCCACTTTTTCAATCTGAGCAGGAGACTTGATGGTATCGTTTTCGATATTTTCAGGAAGCAGGGCCAAAACATCCTTCTTCATGATTTTACCACGATGACCAGTTCCTTGGATTTCCTGCCAAGCAATATTATGTTCGAGGGCAATTCTTTTTGCAAGTGGCGAAATGCGAACCACATTTGTGTCTTTATAAGTTTCCACGTCTTCTTTGTGGACACGACCGTTTGCACCTGAGCCAGAAACGTCGTAGAGGTTGATCCCTAAATCATCCGCTAACTTTCTAGCCGCAGGAGTCGCTCTTAGCTTGTCATCAGCCATGACCTCTCCAATTCTATACTAAGATATTAAGGACGCAGAGGGCAATGAAAAAATAGGAGATTGACGATGTGTTCGATGAACACAAGGAAATCTATCTTTTTTTCGCAGACCTCCGTCCGAATTCAATTAAATGATACAAAGGGCGTCAAAAGCGACTGAAAAATAGGAAATCGACGATGGCTTCGATTAAGCCAAGGAGATTTATCTTTTTTCCGAGCTTTTAGCCCGTGTTCAACTCTACAAGCAACTTGGATACAACACGTATCTCAAGTTGCTACGGTTGCCGCTATTAGGCGGTCAACCTAGTAGACTTACTAAGTCGTTCGTCGAATAACATCGATTCGACTCTCTCCTATCGCAAATTTGCAAATAACTTGGGTACAATACATATCTCAAGTTACTAAAGTTAAAAACAACCGTTATTTTACATAACTTATCTTATGTAATTCTATTCTTTATTATATGTTTTACGGATGGCATCTTTGATGCTTTCAACTGTTGGAATCATTGCATTTTCTAGGTTTTGTGCATAAGGCATCGGCCCATCTTCTCCTGCACAACGACGGATTGGTGCATCTAGATAGTCAAATGCTTCTGACTCCGAAATAATAGCTGAAATCTCTCCGATATAGCCACTTGTTTTGTGGGCATCGTTAACCAGAACAACCTTACCAGTCTTCTTAACTGAGTTTATGATGATATCCTTATCAAGCGGAACAAGGGTACGTGGGTCCACAATTTCAACAGAAATTCCTTCTTCTGCTAATTCTTCAGCAGCTTGAACCACACGGCGTAGCATTTTTCCATAAGTAACAACTGTTACATCCGTTCCTTCGCGTTTGATTTCGCCGACTCCAAGTGGAATTGTATAATCTGGATCAACTGGGACTTCCCCTTTTTGGTTAAATTCTGACTTGTACTCAAGGATAATAACTGGGTTGTTATCACGGATAGAAGACTTAAGCAGTCCTTTCATGTCCGCAGGTGTTCCGGGTGCCACAACCTTAAGACCAGGAATGTGAGTAAACCAAGACTCTAGAGACTGTGAATGCTGGGCAGCAGATCCAACTCCATTACCAGCTGCACAACGGACAGTCATTGGAACTTGACCTTTACCACCAAACATATAACGTGTTTTAGCAGCTTGGTTGACGATATTGTCCATGGCAATAACAGAAAAGTCCATGAAGGTCATATCGACGATTGGACGAAGTCCTGTCATGGCGGCTCCTGCTGCTGCTCCCGAGATGGCGGCTTCAGAAATCGGACAGTCACGGACACGTTCTGGACCAAATTCTTCAAGCATTCCGACAGAAGTTCCGAAGTCTCCTCCGAAGACACCGACATCTTCTCCCATCAAGAATACATTTTCATCGCGACGCATTTCCTCAGACATAGCAAGGATAATGGTGTCACGGAAGGACATTGTTTTTGTTTCCATTTTATCTCTTTCTCCTTAGTCTGCGTAAATATCTTCAAATGCTGATTCAAGCGGTGGGAATGGACTTTCCTCTGCAAATTTAACAGAAGCTTCTACTGCTTCCTTGACTTGCGCTTGGATTTCTTCCAATTCTTCGGCACTTGCAATGTTATTTTCAATAAGGTAATTGCGGAGGTTTTCGATTGGATCTTTTTGTTTCCACAACTCCACTTCTTCACGCGTACGATATTTACCAGGATCAGATGATGAGTGACCAAGCCAGCGGTAAGTTACACTTTCAATCAAGACTGGACCATTACCACCACGAACATGATCTACGGCTTTCTTGAACCCTTCGTAGACGTCGATGACATTGTTTCCATCTTCGATGAACATTCCAGGAATTCCATAAGCAGCGCTACGTTGATGGATATGTTCTACATTGGTCATTTTCTTGATATCCGCAGAGATACCGTAACCGTTGTTAATGCAATAGAAAATGACTGGCAGGTTCCAGATAGAAGCCATGTTCACTGCTTCGTGGAAAACACCTTCGTTGGTCGCACCATCTCCAAAGAAGCAAACGACGATTTTTCCAGTATGTTGCATTTGTTGACTGAGGGCTGCACCAACAGCGATTCCCATACCACCACCTACGATACCATTGGCACCAAGGTTACCAGCATCAAGATCGGCGATATGCATAGATCCACCTTTACCTTTACAGGTTCCAGTGTATTTACCAAGGATTTCAGCCATCATTCCGTTTAGGTCAATTCCTTTGGCAATGGCTTGTCCATGACCACGGTGGTTTGATGTGATCAGATCATCTGGATTGAGAGCTAACATAGCACCCACGTTAGCCGCCTCTTCTCCAACAGAAAAGTGCGTCATTCCTGGCACTTTCCCTTTCTTTACTAATTGCGCAATTTTTAAGTCCATACGACGGATTTCTTCCATCTTACGGAACATCTCTAGCAAAAGATTTTTATCTAAAATTGACATCTTCTTGCCTTTCTAACTTTCTTCTTACCTTACTATTTTACCGTTTTTGGCAAATACTGTCAAAGTTTTTCTAAAGAAAATTTCACAAATTAAAAAAGAAAACCCCATAGGAATAAGGGATTTTCTTATCAAGAATATTTTTTCACAAACTTTTTTATAGTTTGGATTTTGCTAAAGCTTCAAATCTCTTCATAATCACAGTTAAACGCCAACGGTAGAGAACCCCACTCACAACCAAACTAATAATCAAGCCGATCCAGTAAGAATAAGCTCCAAAATCTGTTAGGGTATCAAATAGCATAGCAACTGGGATTGCTACGCCCCAATAACCAACCAAACCAAGGTAAAAAGGAATAACTGTATCCTTATAGCCTCGCAAAATTCCCTGAAGCGGTGCCGCAAAGGTATCTGCTAACTGGAAGAAAAGGCTGTAAGTCAAAAAGCGTGCTGTCAAATCAATAAATTCTGGGTCGTTACCATAAAGACTAGCCACATTTCCTCTAAAAATGTAAAGAAAGGTTAAGGTGAAGGCCGCAAAAATGAGGGCAGTCCATCTTCCTAGACCAATATAGGTTTTCGCATCATCAAATCGCTTGGCTCCCACTTCATAGGAAACAACAATAGCCATAGCCGATGAGATACTCATAGGAAAGGCGTACATAAGACTTGAAAAATTCATAGCTGACTGGTGACTAGCAATAATCAAGGATGAAAACTTAGCCATAATCAAGCCAACCACGGAAAAGATAGCCACTTCGGCAAAGACAGTTCCCCCAATAGGCAGACCTAAGCGAACTCCTTCCTTGATTTTATCCATATTAAGCGGAATTCGTTTCTCAAGATGTAGGGCTTTGAGCTTCTCCTGTTTAAATAGAACCAGTACAGAAATTCCCAGTAAGACCCAGTAGGCCAAGGATGTTCCTAAACCAGCACCAGCCCCTCCCAGTTCTGGAACACCAAAGGCCCCGTAAATCAAGAGATAGTTAAATCCGCTATTGAGAGGAAGTAACAAAAGCATGAGATACATAGACAGTTTGGTCAAGCCCAGAGAATCCAGCAAGGAACGAACGACACTAAAAAGCAACAGGGGGATAATTCCAATAGATAAAAACCAAAGATAGTGAACCGCTACTGCTGCCACTTGTGCCTCTAGTCCAATATGATTCAAGATTGGTGGTGCCAAGAAAAGTACCATCCCCAGCAAGACCACAGATAGACCCAAGGCCAAATAGATGAACTGGTAAAAATCAGACGCAACTTCTTCCTTTTTGCCTCGACCAAGATGGTGACCAATGATAGGCACCAGGGCTGACACAATACCTGTTAGAAAGGTAAAGAAAGGATTCCAGATACTGGTTGCCATAGACACACCAGCCAAGTCCATGGTATTGTATTGGCCAGTCATAGTCGTATCAACAAAGGATGCAGAATAATTGGCAAATTGATAAATCAGGATGGGGAAAAATATCTTTAAAAATAAGATAAACTTGTCTTTAAAATGATGGGTTTGGTACATATAGGCTCTCTATTCTTTTTGTTTACAGAGTAGACTCCCACCTAGTTTCGATAGACGATTTGTCCCTTACAGATGGTATATTTAACCTGCCCTTTTAAGGTTTCACCGATGAATGGTGAATTAGCTGCTTTGGAAGCAAAATGGGAGTCCACAAGGCGGTTAGCCTCAGCATCAAAAATAGTGATATCCGCTGGACCATTCTCAGCCAAGTAACCTGCTTCAAAATTGTAAAGTTTGGCTGGGTTGTAGGTCATTTTTTCTAGCAATTCCATCAAGGTCAATTCCCCAGCTTCCACCAAATAAGTCAAACCGAGAGACAGAGAGGTTTCCAAACCAGTCATACCAGATGGCGCTTTGGTGATATCCTCGACATTTTTTTCATCCGCATGGTGAGGCGCGTGATCAGTTGCGATAACTGTGATAACACCTGACTTGAGACCTTCGATAACTGCACGACGGTCCGACTCCAAACGAAGCGGCGGATTCATCTTGGCGTTGCTTCCTTGTGTCAAAAGGAGGGCTTCTGTCTTAGAGAAATGCTGTGGCGCTACTTCTGCTGTGACTTGCGCCCCCAATCCTTGAGCGAACTCCACCACTTTAACACTTTCTTCCTTAGACAAATGCTGAATGTGAACATGAGCCTTGGTTGCATAGGCAATCATGACATCACGCGCCATCATAGCATACTCAGCCACCCCAGTCGCACCGCAGATATGGAAATGTTCTTTAGCAATGTTTTCATTAAATCCAAGAATCCCATTCAAACCTGGATCTTCCTCATGAAGGCTGATAAAGGTATTGAGTTTTTTGGTTTCTTCCATGGCTTCCTTAACCACTTTACTGCTCTCAAGAGGAATACCGTCATCAGAAAAACCAACAGCTCCAGCTTCTAAGAGTGCCTTAAAATCAGTCAAGTCTTGGCCATTAAAGTTCTTAGTAATAGTCGCAACCGTCTTGACATGAATCTTTTCTTTGGCAGCTGACTGGAGAACTTCTTGCAAAGTCTCAACGTCTGAAATGGTTGGACTAGTATTAGCCATCATGACAACCGTTGTAAAACCACCTGCAGCAGCTGCAAGGGCCCCAGTATGAATGTCTTCTTTATGTGTTTGACCAGGTTCACGGAAATGAACATGGATATCAACCAAACCAGGAGCAACTACAAGACCTGTAGCATCTAAGATTTCTGCTCCTTCTTCTTTAATCTCAGGCGCAATTTTGATAATTTTCCCATCTTGGACTAAGACATCACACACTTGATCCAAACTAGACTTGGGATCCATTAAACGACCATTTTTGATTAGTAGCATCTGCTTTCTCCTTTATTCATAGAAATCAACTTGGGTATCCAACAATTTATCCCCATCATAAACAAACTTGGCTGAAAAGAAGGGTTTATCCTCTAAAAGCCACTCAACAAAGGTATGGTCACCTTCCCAAGTAGGCTTACTCAAAACCTCGTCATAGGGAACCCATTCTAGCGTCCCCTCATTGCAGTCAATCAAGTCGCCCTCAAACTCCGTCACCTTAAAAACATAGGTGTACCAGTCTAAATCTGGCGTAAATTCTGGAAAAGTGATAACACCTTTTAGAACTGGCTTGGCTTTGAGCCCTGTTTCTTCGAGGATTTCACGCGCCGCGCATTCTTGAGGTGTCTCACCACGCTCTAGCTTACCACCCACGCCAATCCATTTCCCTTCATGAACATCATTGGGTTTCTTATTACGGTGGAGCATGAGCAGTTCTTTTCCGTTATCAATGTAGCAAATCGTCGCTAACTGAGGCATATTTTCTCCTTATCTAAGCCAATCGATTGGCTCTTGTCCTGTCTCTTTTAAGAATGTATTGGCCTTAGAAAAAGGCTTGGAACCCCAAAATCCTCTGTAAACAGATAAAGGACTGGGATGGGCTGATTCGATAATCAAGTGATGAGGATTGGTAACTAAGACCTTCTTCTTGCGTGCATAAGCTCCCCAAAGTACAAAGACCACTGGTCTATCCAGACGATTGACCACCTGAATCACAGCATCCGTAAAAGGCTCCCATATCTGCCCAGCATGACCATTAGCCTGTCCAGCAGGAACAGTCAAGCAAGCATTGAGAAGTAAGACTCCTTGCTCAGCCCAAGCTGTCAAATCATGGGATTTCTTAACTCCGATATCATCTGACAATTCTTTCAAGATATTTTGCAAGGATGGCGGAGCTGGGATAGAGTCAGGTACAGAAAAACTCAAACCCTGCGCTTGACCTGGTCCGTGATAGGGGTCTTGCCCCAGAATCACTAGCTTCACTTCTTCAAGCGGTGTAGTCAAGAGAGCCTGAAAAACCTTTTCCTTAGGTGGATAAACAGTTCCTTGAGCATAGACCTGCTCCATAAACTGATTGATTTTCCCGAAATAACCAGCAGGTAACTGCTCCTTAATCAAAGCATGCCAAGACGAGTGTTCCATAGCCGACTCCTTCGTTTTTACTGCCTCTATTATAGCAAAAAGTGGCTGTCTAAACCACTTTTTACAGTTTATCTAAACAATCCAGCAAGTCTCGGTAAGAATGGACTTCGTAGGTTGGCTGGGCTTGTGTGGGATTTTCGAGTTGATGAGGATTGTACCAAATCGTGTCAATCCCAGCATTATTGCCGCCTTGAATGTCGGCGGTTAGAGAGTCTCCAATCATCAGCGTCTTTTCTTTGCTAAAACCTGCAATCTGTTGACCAATTTTTTCATAAAAAAGAGCATCCGGCTTTTGTGTTTGCAGCTGTTCAGAGATAAAGACTTGATTGAAATAAGGTGCCAGACCAGATTGAGCCAAACGCCCTGTCTGAATGGCAGTAATGCCATTTGTCGCAGCATACAAGTCATAATCACGCTCGATGAGGCTGTCCAAAAGTTCATGAGCGCCAGAAATCGTTTGTCCCTGTTGGGCTAAGTAAAATTGGTAACGTTGGGCTAGAAAACTACCATCTTTCTCCAGTCCAAAATGAGAAAATAAACGAGAAAAGCGCGTGTTAACCAGCTCTTGTTTACTAATTTTCTTTTGCTCCAAATCCTTCCAGAGAGCCTTGTTCATGGGAACGTAAAAGTCTTTGTAGGCCTGAATATCTGCAACCCCTTCTTCTTTTAGAAGTTGCGTCAAAGCCACATCCTCAGCAGCATCAAAATCAAGAAGAGTGTGGTCAAGGTCGAAAAGTAGAAATTTGTAGGACAATTTGAGAGTTTTCCTTTCTGAAAAGAATTATGAATATTATAGCATAAAGTAAGAAAGCCATACCAATTTATTCCATCTATTTGACATACAATTATCGCAACTAAAGGCTACAAGTATACTTATAAATCACTCTTCTAGACTTTTGATTGTCAAAATCTTTCAGAATAGAACAATCCTAACTATCGAATACACTAACTTCATAAATATATATGTAATTTTAGACCTAGAATTCCTATAAAGTAAATGTTTTTACACTCTTCTAAACCATTGATTGCTTTAAATCTAAATTTTTGAAGGATTCTAAAGCTAGAATAGTCCCATCACAATCAGTTTTGAATTATTATACTCAATGAAAATCAAAGAGCAAACTAGGAAACTAGCCGCAGGCTGTACTTGAGTACGGCAAGGCGACGTTGACGTGGTTTGAATTTGATTTTCGAAGAGTATTAACAATTTAGAAACGCTATGATTCCACTCCTTTTACATTAAAAAGGAACTGCGCAAGCAATCCCTTTCTGATTTTGAAATTATTTACTTAAACTTTGATAGTAGTGATAATCAATAACCCACCTATAAAAAGAGTTATAGTAAATTCCTTATTTATTGATTTCAAGTTCCGCCAACTGTGTTTGAATAACCGACAGTTCTGCCCCAGTCTGAAGAAGAGCAGCTGCAGTATAGGCGCCTTCTACAATTGGAACACTGTTGATGATGATACTCTTATCACTGAAATCAGCCACCATTTCTAAATTCATTTTAGCAGAACCTAGGTCAAAAAAGGCAAGTAAAGTATCTGCTGGATTTTCAGAAATAACCCTATCTACTTGATCAAAACTAGTTCCAATTCCTCCATCTTCGGTTCCTCCTACATAAGTAATCGGAACATCTTTAGCCACTTCACTAATCAGTTCAACAACACCATGTGCAATTTTTTTGGAATGTGAAACGATAACAAGACCAATACTTCCCATTAAACCACCCCAGTTTCTAATAGAGCAGTAAAGAGTAATCCTGATGAGAATGATCCAGGATCAATATGTCCAAGAGAACGTTCCCCTACATAAGATGCTCTTCCTTTAGTTGCAAGTAAATCTTTGGTAGCATTCACTACCTGATCAATAACCTCTTGAGTCAACTGGCCATCAGACAAGGCTGCAATAACAGGAGTCCAAACATCAACCATTGTCTTTTCTCCAACTTCTGCTTTCCCACGTTTGACAATCATATCCAAACCACTTTGTAAGATTTCTTCTAATTTCGAATTTGAATCAGCCTTGGCCATGCCCATAAAAGCAGAGCCATACAAGGGACCAGAAGCACCGCCTACCTTACTCAGTAGTTGCATTGACACAAGTTTAAAAACATCACTACTTGTCTCAAATTGCTTTCCTTCTAAGTTTTCCATAACTGCAGCCATGCCACGTGCCATATTTCCACCGTGGTCACCATCTCCTATAGGAGTGTCTAGCTCACTAAGGTAATCTTTCTGTTCTTGAATCTTTTCATTAAAAAGCTTCATCCATTCAAGAGCTTGTTCAACATTCATGCGACATATCCTCCTTGAGTTTTACCAAGCTGGGGTAGTAACAGGTGTATTTAGAGCATCCAACCACTCATCATCTGCCAATCGAATCAATGTTAATGATAATCCAGCCATATCGATTGATGTCATATAGTTTCCAATTTTCTTAAATGCCAACTCAACACCTTTTTCATGGAGTAATTTAGCCACATCATTTGCAAATACGTATTGCTCCATAAGAGGAGTGCTTCCTAAACCATTGATGAGAAGGCCATAGCGTTCTCCAGCTTTAAGTTGGAAACCTTCAGATAACTTTTCAACCAATTCTGAGGCCAATTGTGCTGAGGGTTGCATCTTCTCTTTCTTATATCCCGGTTCACCGTGGATACCAACTCCGTATTCAAATTCATCATCTTCTAGAACAAAACCTGGTTTGCCAACTTCTGGAACAGTAGCGCCAGATAGAGCTAAGCCAATTGTTTTAATTTCTAAGACAAGTTTGTCGGCCGAGTCCTTCATTTCAGATAATGTTTTACCAGAACGAGCCGCATCACCCAAAATTTTATGGACTAATATAGTACCTGCGACACCTCGACGACCTTGGGTATAGAGACTATTTTCAACCGCAATATCATCATCGACTACAACACTTGCTACATCAATACCTTCCATTTCAGCAAGTTCTTGTGCAATTTCAAAATTCATGATGTCCCCAGAATAGTTCTTGATGACCATGAAAACTCCAGCACCTTCATCAGCCGCCTTGATGGCTTCTAAAATTTGGTCCGGAGTAGGTGAAGTGAAGACTGCTCCACAAATGGCAGCAGACAACATTCCATCTCCTACAAATCCAGCATGACTTGGTTCATGTCCTGAACCTCCACCTGAAATGAGTCCAACTTTTCCTGTCTTTTCTGCCTTTCTAACGATGACATCAAAACCATCTAAGCGTTCTACCAAGTCATCATGCATGAATGACAATCCCTGCAACATTTCATCAACAACTTGTGTCGGTTCATTTATAATTTTTTTCATGAGAAACTCCTTTCGGCATGTATCTTTGTTTTCGCTTTCATTATATATTTTTTATTGCTAGATGATAAGGGACAGATTCTATTATTTGTCCCCTTTTAAACCCGTTTAAAACATTTTTTTGGTAAAATGAAGTAAGTAAAAGAAAGGCTTCCTATGGCATCATCACTTATTACAAAAAAACGGATTACCAAGGCATTTAGAGACCTTTTAGCTACTAGAGAATTTGACAAAATCTCCATTGTAGATATCATGGAATCAGCTGGCATTCGTAGACAGACCTTTTATAATCACTTTCTTGACAAATATGAACTGCTAGACTGGATATTTGAAAATGACTTAACCGAGTATATCACCAATAACTTGGACTTCATTTCGGGCCAAAAACTATTACAAGAATTATTTTTTTATTTCGAACAAGAGCGTGACTTTTATATTCAACTTTTTGATATTCAAGGGCAAAATAACTTCTATGATCACTTTATCAGCTACTGTCGCTTGCTTGTATCAAAAATTTTAAGAGAATACGGTCAGATTGATATCGATTCATCTGCTTATACTTGCTTTTTGTTAGACTATCATTCACATGCTCTAGCAGAAATCGTGAAGGCTTACGTCAATAAAAAAAGTCCAGTTCCACAACCAGACTTTCTAATCATGACAATTATTGGAAAGAGACCACAATGACATTTATTTCAAATCATAAACAGAAAATTATTTCAAGTTACATTTCGGCAACTGTCAGCAGTCATCCTGAATTAGAAAAACACCCTACTTTACCACTAGTCCATCAAAAAAATCGCAATCCTCATCAGGTTCCAATATTGTCGGGTGGAGGTTCCGGTCACGAACCTGCTCATATTGGATATGTGGGAGAAGGAATGCTTACTGCTGCTATCTATGGCCAATTATTTACTCCTCCTACAAGAACTGAAATCTTAGAGTCCATTCGTTTTTTAAACAATGGTCACGGTGTCTTCATCATTGTAAAAAATTTCGAAGCAGACACCAAAGAATTTAGCTGGGCCATTAATACTGCTAGACAAGAAGGAATTAAGGTTGGCTATAGTCTAGCACACGACGATATTTCTATTGAACCTCACAATAGATTTCAAATTAGAGGAAGAGGGCTTGCAGGGACTATTTTACTTCATAAAATTCTAGGATATGCAGCTCAAAATGGAGCTGACATAGAACAACTAACCGATTTAGGTCATGAACTTGCTCCCGAAATCGCAACAATTGGCTTTGCAACGAAAGCTGCTAGTCTCCCCCAAGCCACCCTTCCACTATTTAACTTGGAAGAAGGAAATATTTCTTATGGTATTGGGATACATGGCGAAGAAGGATATCGTATCGTCCCATTCCAATCATCGGAAATCCTTGCAAATGAAATTATAAGTAAATTAAGATTACACTATCATTGGAAACATGGGGATCAATTTATATTGCTTGTAAATAATCTAGGCACTACCAGCAACTTAGAAATGGGCATATTTATCAATGATCTCCTTCAACTCTTAGAAATTGAAGGAGTCACTATTACTTTTATAAAATCAGGAACATTTATGACCAGTCTAGATATGGCAGGTATATCCGTAACTCTTTGCCCTGCTAAAAATAAACAATGGTTAGAAGCGCTCAATGCTCCAACGACAGCTTTTGCATGGTAATTTGCTTGTATAACTCAAAAGGGCTACATCACTTGATGGCCCTTTGCTTTTATCTTATACTCAATGAAAATCAAAAAGCAAACTAGGAAACTAGCCGCAGGCTGTACTTGAGTACGGCAAGGCGACGTTGACGCAGTTTGAATTTGATTTTCGAAGAGTATTACGTTTAAAAGAACTCATTCTTGCAATTTCAAATAGGCCATCTATCCTTTACAATTCTTCCGATGAGCTTTGAGTTTTTTCAGAGCCCAATCATAGTGGCTTGACGTGCTACTAACAAAGTAGGAACCTAGACTTGTTCCGCCGGTCCACTTATAGCCACCTTTGGTAAAGAGTTCGTCATTGCTAAAAACTTCTATCAACTCTAAAACCTTCCTATGTGATTGTTCTTGGAGTCTAGTCGCTTCTTCTAAGGAGGTTTTCTGGTGCTTCTTCCAAAAAGCGACATTCATTTCTCCATAAGTTTTCCAAGTATAAGGTTCAGGGAGAAAAGGTCTTTCGTGACCTTCTTGATTAGAATGTACCCAAGTCAAAAGTAACTGCTGCCATTCATAAAGATGGATCAAGACATCCCGTAGATTTTTATCCCTTTTCCAGTGAGCTTCTTTTTTCTTTGAGTCTCTTGAAAAATCAAATGGAGTCTGTAGCTCATCTTCACTTAGTTGGGAGATGAAACGATTGAGCTTGTCATAGTTTTCCTTAGAGGCCAGCATTAGCTCCTCTTTTGTTTTCGGTCTAGGCACAGGAGTACTCCTTTCATATTACTAGTTATTATTAGAGATTTTTTATCCTTTAAATCTCTATAACTTATCCTTTAATTTCTCAACAAAGAGATAGGCTGCTGGACAGGTCAAAGTATTCTTAATCGTCAAATGGTTGATTTGATGGATTTTTTTACGGTCCGTATGGGGAAACTCTCGACAGGCCTTTGGACGAACTTCATAGATGGAACAGAGATTATCTCCTCCTAAAAATGGGCAAGGCATGGATTTAAAAACCTTATCGCCATCTTCATCTACCTGCAAAAACTCTGCTTCAAAAGCTGGTAATTTCATCTTAAAATACTTGGCGATTCGTGTAATATCCGCTTCTTTAAAGTCAGGCCCCAATGTCTTGCAACAGTTGGCACAGGCAGTGCAATCAATCTCCTCAAAGACTTCTTGGTGAATCTGCTGAGCTAGCTTGTCTAGGTTTTTAGGAGGTTTTTTCTTTAGATTGGCTAAAACTTTTCGATGCTCCTTCTGCTTTTGTAAAGCTAGCTGGTGGTAGTACTCAATATCAATTTCTTTAGACATGGTTTCTCTCTTATTCTATTTGTTTCCCCCTATTATATCATGCCTCTGTCTCATTGAAAAGTGGAGTTTATTAGACTATACTTTTCCAAAATGCGTCAAAAAACCTTGCAACTAGGTTACAAGGTTAATGACATTAGTCGAAGTTAACGTATTCTTTTTGAAGTTCAAGAACTTCTTCCATTGTTGAACACTCTGTAAGGGCACGGTTAGCGTACTCTTCCATCTTAGCAGTGTCCAATTTCTTCATCAAGCTACGTGTACGAAGTACTGATGTTGCTGACATAGAGAACTCATCCAAGCCCATTCCGACAAGAAGTGGAACAGCTTTTTGGTCACCAGCCATCTCACCACACATACCAGCCCATTTACCTTCAGCGTGAGCTGCCTTGATAACGTTGTTGATCAAGCGAAGGATTGATGGGTTATATGGTTGGTAAAGGTATGAAACTTGCTCGTTCATACGGTCTGCTGCCATTGAGTATTGGATCAAGTCGTTTGTACCAATTGACATGAAGTCTACTTCTTTTGCAAATTGGTCTGCAAGCATCGCTGCTGCAGGGATTTCAATCATGATACCAACTTGGATGTCATCCGCAACTGCAACACCTTCAGCAAGAAGGTTTGCTTTTTCTTCTTCATAAACTGCTTTAGCTGCACGGAATTCTTTCAAGAGCGCAACCATTGGGAACATGATACGCAATTGACCATGAACAGAAGCACGAAGAAGGGCACGGATTTGTGTACGGAACATTGCATCTCCAGTTTCAGAAATAGAGATACGAAGAGCACGGAATCCAAGGAATGGGTTCATTTCATGTGGCATATCGAAGTAAGGAAGTTCCTTATCTCCACCGATATCCATCGTACGAACAACCACTGGTTTACCATTCATTCCCTCAAGAACAGCCTTGTATGCTTCATACTGCTCATCTTCAGTTGGGAAGTCTTGAGAATCCATGTACAAGAACTCTGTACGGTAAAGTCCAACAGCTTCTGCACCGTTGTTGTTAACACCTTCAACGTCTTTTGGAGTACCGATGTTAGCAGCCAACTCGAAGTGTTTACCGTCAGCAGTCACTGTTTGAGCATCTTTCAAAAGTGCCCATTCAGCTTTTTGTTTAGCATAAGCTTCACCAGCTGCTTTAAATTCTGCCGCTTGTTCATCTGTTGGGTTGATAATCACTTCACCAGTAATTCCGTTAACGGCAAGGATATCGCCGTCTTTCACTACTTCAGTGATGTTATTTGTTCCCAATACAGCTGCAATTTCAAGTGTACGTGCCATGATAGCTGAGTGGCTTGTACGTCCACCGATGTTTGTTACAAAAGCTTTTACAAAGTTTTTGTCCAATTGAGCTGTATCAGATGGTGTCAAGTCATGCGCAATCACGATTACTTCTTCATTGATAGAAGCTGGGTTTGGCAATTTCTTACCAAGAAGATTTGCCAATACACGTTTTGTCACGTCGCGGATATCCGCTGCACGTTCTTGCATATATGGGTTGTCTTCCATGCCTTCAAAGATAGTGATGAACATGTCAGTCACTTCTTTAAGACCTGCTTCAGCATTGACTTTCTTAGCACGGATTGTTTCTTTAATCTGACCAATCAATTCTGGGTCAGCAAGAACCATCAAATGAGCGTCAAAAACTTGAGCCGCTTCTTCACCAAGCGTACCTACAGCTTTCTCACGGATAAGAGAAAGCTCGTTTTGAGAAGCTTCAAGAGCTACATCCAAACGAGCCTCTTCTGCGTTTGTATCTTCGACTGAAACAGTCTCGAATGACAAATCCGGTTGAACGAGTAGATATGCTTTTGCAACTGCAACACCATCAGATGCTGCGATTCCTTTAAGCATTTCTGTCATTTTCCTTATGCCAATCCTTCTTTTTCCATTGTTTCTGAGATTGCAGCGATAGCGTCATCTGCATCTGCACCTTCAGCTGAGATAGTTACGTCAGCACCTTGGCCAACACCAAGACTCATAACACCCATGATTGATTTAAGGTTAACTGATTTACCTTTGTACTCAAGAGTGATATCTGAAGCAAATTTGCTAGCAGTTTGTACCAACAATGTTGCTGGACGTGCGTGAATACCTGTTTCTGCCACTACGTGGAAATCTTTAGAAGCCATAGTTTGACTCTCCTTTTGTTCTTTCTTTTTTGAGTTATATGTGATAACCCTTACAATTTGGTATTATATCATCTTCTAGGATTTTTTTCAAGCATTTTATGGGATTTATTCGATTTCCTTTCAGATAACTTGCTGAAAATCTTCTATTCTAGATAACAAAACACAGGATATAGTTTTTCAAAAAACAACTTATAGGATAATTATCATCTTTTCACAAATCAAACACTACATATTGTGTTTTGTGGGCTTGAGTAGAAAAATAGACCACTATATTTAGTTTTAAATCATTGACAAAAATTTATTTTCTGATATACTAAGAAAGTAATCTATTTTGAAAGAGGAGTTACACAATGGTAACCGTTTATTCTAAAAACAACTGTGTCCAATGTAAGATGACCAAACGTTTCTTGGACAGTAATAATGTCGCTTATCGTGAAATCAATCTTGATGAGCAACCTGAGTACATCGATCAAGTTAAAGAGCTCGGTTTCAGCGCAGCTCCTGTTATCCAAACACCAACTGAAGTCTTTTCAGGTTTCCAACCAGGAAAACTGAAACAATTAGCATAATCTTAGTACATCATCCAGAAGAAACTGCTTCTAGGGCTAACTTAGAAGCCTTTCTTTTGTAATTAGATAAGGGAAATTTTATGGGATTAAAACATCTTGAAGACGTGACTTACTTCCGTCTCAATAACGAAATCAACCGTCCTGTCAATGGACAAATCATGCTTCATAAAGATAAGGAAGCCTTGGATGCCTTCTTTAAAGAAAATGTAGTTCCAAACACTATGGTTTTTGATTCAATCAAAGATAAAATCAACTACCTCATTGAACACAACTACATCGAAACAGCCTTTATCAAGAAATACCGTCCAGAGTTTTTGGAAGAATTGTCTCAATTTATCAAAGACCAAAACTTCCAATTCAAGTCTTTCATGGCAGCTTATAAATTTTACAATCAATATGCTTTGAAAACTAACGACGGTGAATATTATCTTGAAAGCATGGAAGACCGCGTCTTCTTTAACGCCCTTTATTTCGCTGATGGGAATGAAGCTATTGCCATCGATATTGCCAATGAAATCATCCACCAACGCTACCAACCAGCTACTCCTTCCTTCTTGAATGCTGGACGTGCTCGTCGTGGAGAATTAGTATCATGTTTCCTGATCCAAGTAACTGATGATATGAACTCTATCGGACGTTCTATCAACTCAGCTCTTCAACTTTCACGTATCGGTGGTGGTGTGGGAATTACCCTCAGCAACCTTCGTGAAGCTGGTGCACCTATCAAAGGCTATGAAGGAGCAGCTTCTGGGGTCGTTCCAGTTATGAAACTTTTCGAAGATAGCTTCTCTTACTCAAACCAATTGGGTCAACGTCAAGGTGCCGGTGTTGTCTACCTCAACGTCTTCCACCCAGATATTATCGCCTTCCTTTCAACTAAGAAAGAAAACGCCGATGAAAAAGTTCGTGTAAAGACCCTTTCACTTGGTGTTGTAGTACCCGATAAATTCTACGAATTAGCACGTAAAAATGAAGAAATGTACCTCTTCAGTCCTTACTCTGTAGAACTTGAATACGGTGTACCATTCAACTACATCGACATCACTGAGAAATACGATGAACTAGTCGCAAATCCAAATATCCGCAAGACAAAAATCAAGGCGCGTGATTTGGAAACTGAAATCTCTAAATTGCAACAAGAATCTGGCTACCCTTATGTAGTCAACATCGACACAGCTAACCGTGCAAATCCTGTTGATGGTAAGATTATCATGAGTAACTTGTGTTCTGAAATTCTTCAAGTCCAAGAACCAAGCTTGATCAACGATGCTCAAGAATTCCTTCAAATGGGAACAGATGTTTCATGTAACCTTGGTTCAACCAACGTGGTTAACATGATGACTTCACCTGACTTTGGTCGTTCTATCCGTGCTATGGTTCGTGCCCTTACTTTCGTTACAGATAGTTCACACATCGTAGCTGTTCCTACCATCGACCACGGGAATAGCCAAGCTCATACCTTTGGTCTTGGTGCCATGGGACTTCACAGCTACCTTGCACAACAATTGATTGAATATGGATCGCCTGAGTCTGTTGAGTTTACTAGCATCTACTTCATGCTCATGAACTACTGGACCTTGGTTGAGTCAAACAATATCGCGCGTGAACGTGGTATCACCTTCCACAACTTTGAAAAATCAGACTATGCTAACGGAAGCTACTTCGACAAGTATGTAACTGGCGAATTTGTTCCAAAATCAGACCGTGTTAAAGAACTCTTCAAAGATGTCTTTATCCCAAGTGCTGCTGACTGGGCTGAACTTCGTGACAAGGTTCAAGCAGATGGTCTTTACCACCAAAACCGCCTTGCTGTAGCGCCAAATGGTTCTATCAGTTACATCAATGATGTTTCTGCTTCTATCCACCCGATTACGCAACGTATCGAAGAACGTCAAGAAAAGAAAATCGGTAAAATCTACTACCCTGCTGCTGGCTTGTCAACAGAAACCATTCCTTACTACACTTCTGCCTACGACATGGATATGCGTAAGGTGATTGATGTCTATGCTGCCGCAACTGAGCACGTGGACCAAGGACTTTCACTCACTCTCTTCATGCGTAGTGACATTCCAAAAGGTCTTTACGAATGGAAGAAGGAAAATAAGCAAACGACACGTGACTTGTCTATCCTTCGTAACTATGCCTTTAACAAGGGAATCAAGTCTATCTACTACGTCCGTACCTTTACAGATGATGGTGGAGAAGTCGGTGCCAACCAATGTGAAAGCTGTGTGATTTAATCTTTGCTTGAGGAAACTACTTTTTCTCAAATTAGTGATTCATTCACCCTGCTAAACTAAACTGGAATAAGCACCTATACTATGGAAAAACACAAAAGTCGGACTTCCGACTTTTTGTGCGATACTCCTCTAGAATTATGATAAAATAGAAGTAATTGTGAGTTCGCAATACTAAACACAGAAAGAGATTTCAAAATGGAAACTTACTACAAAGCCATTAACTGGAATGCCATCGAAGATGTCATCGACAAATCAACTTGGGAAAAACTGACGGAGCAATTCTGGCTTGATACACGTATTCCTTTGTCAAATGACTTGGATGACTGGAGAAAGCTATCAAATGTAGAAAAAGACTTGGTTGGAAAAGTCTTTGGTGGTTTAACCCTTCTCGACACTATGCAATCTGAAACTGGGGTTCAAGCCCTTCGCGCAGACATCCGTACACCGCACGAGGAAGCTGTTTTCAATAACATCCAATTTATGGAATCTGTCCACGCAAAATCTTACTCATCAATCTTTTCTACCTTGAATACTAAGGCTGAGATTGAAGAAATTTTCGAATGGACCAATACCAATCCTTACCTGCAAAAGAAGGCTGAGATCGTCAACGAAATCTACCTAAACGGTAGCCCACTTGAAAAGAAAGTTGCCAGTGTCTTCCTTGAAACCTTCCTCTTCTACTCTGGTTTCTTCACTCCCCTCTACTATCTTGGTAACAATAAACTAGCCAACGTCGCTGAAATTATCAAATTGATCATTCGTGATGAGTCAGTTCACGGAACCTACATTGGTTATAAATTCCAGCTCGGTTTCAATGAATTACCTGAAGAAGAGCAAGAAAAACTCAAAGAATGGATGTACGACCTGCTTTATACTCTTTATGAAAATGAAGAAGGCTACACAGAAAGCCTCTATGACGGTGTTGGTTGGACGGAAGAAGTCAAGACCTTCCTTCGCTACAATGCTAACAAGGCGCTCATGAACCTGGGACAAGATCCACTCTTCCCAGACTCAGCAGATGATGTCAACCCAATCGTCATGAACGGTATTTCAACAGGAACATCTAACCACGACTTCTTCTCTCAAGTCGGAAATGGCTACCTTCTTGGTGAAGTTGAAGCCATGCAAGACGATGACTACAACTACGGTTTGGATTAAGTCAACTATTTCAGAAGCGATAACAAATATCATGGTTTGTTTAAAACAACCATGATATTTTTGTTTTTGTTTTCTTTTGTTTTTTAAATTGATTGATTGAATACTTTATGATAAAATAGTAATAGAAATAGAGGTGATAACGATGCTAAAGCAGGAAAAACTAGATAATATTCTAGAAACGGTAAATACAAAGGGAACTATTACTGTAAAAGAAATCATGACTCGCTTAGATGTGTCAGATATGACTGCTAGACGCTACTTGCAAGAGTTGGCAGACAAGGATCTACTTGTTCGTGTGCATGGAGGAGCTGAAAAAATTCGTACAGGCTCCATTTTAAACAATGAACGTTCCAATATTGAAAAACAAAGCTTACAAATCGCAGAAAAACAAGAAATCAGCCGTTTTGCAGGCCATTTAATCGATGAAGGGGAAACCATTTTTATTGGTCCAGGGACAACCTTGGAATCTTTTGCCCGTGAACTTCCAATCGATAATATCCGTGTTGTAACAAACAGTTTACCAGTCTTTCTCATCTTAAACGAACGAAAACTAACAGATTTGATTTTAATTGGTGGAAACTATCGCTCTATTACTGGAGCCTTTGTCGGAACACTAACCTTGCAAAACTTGGCCAATTTACAATTTTCTAAAGCCTTCGTTAGCTGTAATGGTATTAAGGACAATGCGATTGCGACCTTTAGTGAAGAGGAAGGTGAATCTCAACGCATCGCCCTCAATAATTCCAATAAAAAATACTTACTAGCTGACAACAGTAAGTTCAATAAATTTGATTTCTATACCTTCTACAATATCTCTGATATTGATACCATCGTTTCAGACTCTAAACTGAGCAAAGAAACCTTCGAACAACTTTCAAAACAAACAAAAATTATTCTTTCTAAACCATAAAAATGAGGATTAATAAAAATATAAAATGCGTCATATCAAGAAAATAAGAATCTTGATATGACGCATTTTTAGATGAAGATTTTTACAAAGAGTTTCCTAGATTCTTTATGATTGTTGAAACGGCATAAAATCTGAATCAAAGGAGATATTATCCCGTTCTTCAGGACTGATAAAATTTAAAAAGATATTTTTAAATTCTTCCAACTCATAGTCTGAATGACAAATCCATTCTTTACCGGTAGAGACATACCATTTCCCAAGTTTTTTCAGCTCCTCATTAGTCAAACAAGGTATTTGAGAGCATTTTTCGAAATTTATAATATAAACTTTTTCATAAATAGATTGGATAAAATCTTTGAACATCTTTTTGCCTCACTAGAATTCTATATCTAATTACTCATTCTACTACTCAATCACTTGAGTTTCCGCTACTTTCTTGTACCAGTGAGCTGATTTCTTAGGATAACGTTCTTGAGTTTCAAAGTCTACATAGAAGAGACCGTAACGTTTTTCATAACCGTTTGACCATGAGAAGACATCCATTAATGACCAGATGAAGTATCCTTTGACGTTTGCACCATCTGCAATAGCATCGGATAATACTTCCAAGTGTTGTTTCACATAATCAATACGACCATCATCGTAAACAGTGTTATCAACGAACTCATCTTTATATCCAAGACCATTTTCAGTGATGTAAATCTTCTTGTAGTTCGGATAATCTTTCTTCACGCGCATGATTTGGTCATACAAACCTTGAGGGTAGATAATCCAATCCCAGTCCGTACGTGGTACATAATCAGGAGCTACACGACGACCAACACCTTTGATTTGGTATTTAGAGCTTCCTTTTTCACCTTTACCATTATGGATGATTTCAGTTTCTCCATCAAAGGCTTCCATCCAGTCGCTCATATAGTAGTTAATTCCTAGGAAGTCATTCAAGTCTTTTGCGGCTTCTAATACTTCGAAATCTTCTTCACGAAGATCTAAGCTACCACCATTGGCAGCCAAGATAGCCTCTACCCCTGCCAGAGTCTTTTCAGAGTAGTGCCCCAGATAAGTTGCATCCAAGATAAATTTGTTATGGATAATGTCCTCCAATTCTGCCGCAATAACATCTGCAGGATTTTCAGGATCAAGTGGGTACTTAGTTGGCAGAGCATGAACCACACCAATTTCACCTTTATAGCCTTTCTCTTTATACAATTTTACCGCGCGTGCATGAGACACCATCATATTGTGGTGCGATTGGAAGACTTTGGCAAGGTCGTACTGAATACCTGGAGGGAATTTACCAACCAAGTATTGACCATCACCGATTGGTCCAATTTCATTAAAGGTTGTCCAATAGTTTACTTCTGAAAATTCTTCAAAACAGAAGGCAGCATAGTCTACAAAGTGTTCGATATTTTCACGATTTAAGAAGTCTCCATTTGAGTGGAGAGCTTCTGGCGTGTCAAAGTGATGAAGAGTTACAAAAGGCTCAACGTGACGTTTGTGACACTCTGCAAATAAATTATGATAAAACTCAACACCTTTCTGATTTACTTGACCATAACCAGTCGGGAAAATACGTGACCAAGCAATAGAAATTCGAATGCCATTGACACCATACTCTTCTGCCAACTTGAGGTCAACTGGGTATCGATTGTAAAAATCACTGGCTGGTTCTGCAGTGTACCAGTAGTTATCTTCAAGATATTTATCCCACGCTACTGGTCCTTTACCATCAGTATGTGTAGCACCTTCTGCTTGATAGGCAGCTGTTGCGCCACCGAAAATAAAGTCTTTTGGTAATGTTTTTGTCATTTTTTTCACCTATTTCTTGATTTAAATAAAGTAAAAGTGAGAGGAGAGGAGTCAGTGAGCCATCCTTCTCCATCTCACTTCTTGTACCAAGTCACCGAATTGTGACATGAGGAGGTAAAAACGGTATCTTTTTACCGACAAATTAACAAGGCGATTAGGAAATTCGCCATAGCGATTTCCGTAACGATAGGAGACTATTTCAGAGTCCCTATCGTTAATCGAATTGTGACATGAGAAGGTAAAAACAATATCTTTTTACCGACGAATTAACAAGGCGATTAGGAAATTCGCCATAGCGATTTCCGTAACGAGAGGAGACTGTTTCACAGTCCCTATCGTTAATCGAATTGAGCTTGTACGAATGCAAGAGCACCTTTTCCATCACGAGTTAATTTGATGTATTGAGCGCCTTCTGTTTTCGCAAGTTTAATACCAAGTTTATCAGTTTCTGCTTTCATGTCTTCAAAGTTTGAAGCAACTTGAGGTGCAAGGATAACTAGATCAAACTCTGGCAACATTTCACGGTGAGCACCATAGCCACCTGCTGCTGCTTTCACAGGAACATTGTATTCTGCAGCTGCCTTGTTCAAAGCATTTGCAAGGAGACCACTTGTACCTCCACCTGCACAGAGAACGAGGACATTTGTTTCTTCAGTGATGGTATTTTGTGCTGCTTCTACACCCGCTTTCTCAAGAATAGCATCTGCTTTTGCAGTGTTGAAGTTTGCAGCAACTTTGTCTTTCAATTCATCATTAGATTTACCTGAACGTTCCTCTTCTAGAATTTGTTCATCATAGACCTTAAGGAATGGATAGTAAATGACTACGTCAACCACGATTAGAAGAGCAGCAAGAATGAATGATAGAACTTGGAAGTTCGTACCAAGAACTAGACCTAGTGGAGCTGGGGTTGTCCATGGTAGATTAGCAGTAAATGAATTCATTCCAAGAGTTTCAATGAAGAATTTAAAGATCCAAACGTTTACGATAGGAGCAAAAATAAATGGAATGAAGAAGATTGGATTTAATACCAATGGAGCACCAAACAAGATTGGTTCGTTTACACCAAAGAATGTTGGAACTACTGAAGCACGTCCGATTGCACGATTACGTTTCGATTTTGTCAACCACATGAACATGAATGGAACAACTAGTGTCGCACCTGTACCACCCATGGTAACGATAAACATTTGTGTACCAGAAGTAAGAATCTTGTCAGCGTGCATACCTTGTTGGAGAAGGTTCAAGTTGACTTCGGCATTTGCATAGGTAATAGCTGCGATAGCAGGCTCAACGATAGATGGACCATGGATACCAACAAACCAGAAGAAGGCAAAGGCACCAAAGATAATGGTAATACCTAGATAACCATCAGCAGCAGAGAATAATGGTGCAAAGAATTTACCGATTGATTCTGCTACACTAGCACCAACAAAATGACGAGCTAGTAAATCAAGAGCATAAAGAGAAACAACTGATAGAGTGAATGGAATCACATCTTTAAAGACTTGTGAGATATTTGGTGGAACTTCGTCAGGCATACGAATAGTGACGTTGTTCTTAACACAAACCTTATAGATGGCTACGGTAACAAAGGCAGCAAGGAAGGCTGAAAGCAAACCTTTTGTCCCCAAGAATCCAGTAGCTAGACCATTTTCGATAGGATCAGCTGCCAACATCAACAAACCAACAATTGCTGCCAACAATGTTGACATATAGTTGATTTGATTGGTCTTCTCCATGCTACGGTTTACTGAGTCGGTCAATGACTTAGCTGTTGTACCAGCTACCAAGAGAGCCAGAATACCCATAGAATAGCTGTAAGGTTTCATCAGAAAAGCTACAACTTCATCAGACCATTTAAAGCCCCATGAGTTTGGTACAAAGGCAATCAAGATAAAGATACTTGAGAAGAGAATAACAGGCATACCTGCAATGAAACCATCACGAATAGCACGAAGATAGATATTACGAGATAGTTTCTCAAAGAAAGGCTTTCCTTTCTCGATAAATGCAATTAATTTATTCATTACTTAACTCCTCTCTTGTAGAGTTCAATTAAATGGTGCATCAAATCTTTTAACAAGATGGTTGTCATCAAGTGATCTTGACCGTGCATCATGGTCACACTATAGGCTAAGTCCTCACCAGAAGCTTCCTTAGTTAATAGACTTGTTTGCGCGTGGTGAGCCTCTGCAATACAGCTACCAGCTTCCTCTACCAAAGTGTCCGCTTTCGCAAAATCACCAGCTTCAGCAGCCTTCAAGGCTTCCAATAATTTTGAACGAGCATCGCCAGCATAGGCTACGATTTCAAAACCTAACAATGTTACTTCTTCTCTATTCATGATAGAATTCTCCTTATATAGTTTTAAATAAATTTTTATGACAATAAACGTTGGATATGTAGAACTAGATAAACTCGTTCACTCTTATACAAATCAAGACCTGTATGTTGCGTAATCACATCATAGATCTTGGAACCAATCTCGAAGGCTTTTGGATAGGATTGTTTAATATGATCTTCCATATCCAGAAGTGATTGGTTATCATCTCTAGATCTGTCTAAATAATCCAAGAAATAATTCAAATGAATCATAAAACGATCATAGAAATGATTATTCTCTTTGGTTCGTTGAATTGCATAACCCTTTAGCACTTCTTCAACATTCCTGAGAATTTCTTTCCTCTTATCAATCGACTCCACAAGTTCCACTTCATTTTCACCTTCGGCATTAATGAAATGGTAAGCAATCCGAATAATTTCGTCCTCAGGAAAATGATCCGCTAGCTTCTGACGGTAAATTTCAAATGCTTCATTTGCAATTTGAAAAGCGACAGGATACTTAATGGAAATATCTGGCAGATTACTATCCTTGTACCTTCCTTGTGCTAGAGCTTGATAAGAACAGTAAATATGGTCTGTCAAGGTTACGTAGAGATATTCTTGAATCGGATAGTGATACTTCTTTGAAAGCTTATCAATGATCTCATAGGTCACTGTGATAAAATCTAGCGGAACATCTTTGAGAAGAGCCATAAAGTTTTCTCTTGACTCTTCGGTCTTCATCCGAAAGATTTTCTCCACCTGCTGTTCAGCAATCAAATCTCCCTTCTTCTTTCCAAATGTAATCCCCTTACCAATCACAATCACTTCTTCTCCTTTATCATTTCTGACAAGCGAGACATTATGATTTATTGGATTTAGAATTCGATACATGTCAACCTCCTTTTATATCTTAAAGGTATATGAGTACAAAAAATGACCACAAATGAACTAGAAAATCAGCCGATTTCTAATTCACCTGTGATCATGCCTAATATTACTTAGTAACACTCACCTTGTATTAACTTGTGATTTAAGTATATCACAAGCAAGTTATTTTGTAAACCTTTACATGTAACTTTTTTAAATTTTTTTGTGTTTTTTCATCAGAAAGTGTTTATTAGATTAATTGGATTAATTTTTCACCTTTTTAAAAAAGTAAAAAGTTAATGCCTTAAAAAATCATTTAAACTTGAGTTTGTGAAATACCATGGTATATCGCCATCGTTTTCTAACATTGATTTATATACCGTGGTAGCCTTTCTAAACATTCCTCCATATATTAAGAAAGTCCCAAGTAATGATTGAAAATATTTATCCGAAAAAATTCTATCATCACAATCAAAAGAGGATATTTTATTAAATATAGTAAAATAATCGATAGAAATTTCACTAATTTCATTCTGAAGCTTCAAAAGTTTATATAAAAAGTTTAAAAAAACAAAATCAGAAAATCGGATTCCGTCAGCTTCTATTTCTTCAAATTTTTCAATAAACTCCTCAAAGTGTCCGATTTGTATTAATTTAATACAAACTAGAATTTTTATGCGAACAATATAGTAGTCCGTACTATCTATTAAAAAATGCTTTGAGAAATCAATTATATCCTCTTTAGATAATGTATCTAAATTATCTCTTAAATATAAATACACCCATCTTGGCTCCGCAGGGTACATACTAATATTTTCTAACAGAAGAGAATTGTATAATTCTTTTTTATCAGTTGTAACTCTATTCTCTCCTTGAACTTCTATATCTAGATTAATATGTTTAGTTTTTTCTTCACAAGTAAGTACCTCATGTACTTTCCCTTTATAACTTATAGATGAAACATTCTTAAATATCTTACCGGTTCTATACGTTTCTTTACTCCTTCTTATTTTTAAATTAAATATGGTTGATTGTAAATTTTCAAACATAGCAAAATAAGCTAACATATCCTTTAGTAATGTCTTTTTGTCCATCAATAATTCATCAGCATCTAAAACCAGTATCCAATCACACTTTGACTGTCTTATTGCAAAATTTCTAGCTTCTGAAAAATCATTATTCCATTTGAAATGACTCAGTTTAATTCGGTCATCCGACAAATTTTGGATTATTTCCACCGTTCTATCGGTAGAACCCGTATCTACTATAACAATTTCATCAGCTATCCAATCTATGCTTTCCAAACTGTTTAAGATATAATTTTCTTCATTTTTCACTATATAGACAACAGATAGTGTGACACTCTCGTCTATACTAAAGCTTTTGATATTTTCTTGCTCATCTAATAAAACTTCTCCTTCATCTATCCAATCATCTGAATCTACTAATAATACTATTTCCTCAATTGTCTGTTTTACTTTTTCTGAGTGGACTGTCGAAATATTTTTTTTAAGATAATTTAAAAATTTGATAGGATTTGATTTCATAAAAAACCTCTGGTAGGGCTACATTAAAAAATAGGCAAAGACTCAACCAACATTAAAATCAGAGTTTCAATCTCCTTGAGATCTGAATAATATTAGAGTCTCTACCTCATTTTACTATCCTTACATAACTAAGCCATAAGGGTAATAATCAGTTGAGAAATTCACTAATGTTTTTTCTGAATCTTGTATCTTTACAATGCGTAAGAAAAGTTTTTGGAATTCATTAAAATCATAATCTGAATGACACACCCATTCATCAGTAGTTGTAACATACCACTTCCCTATTAATTTAAAACTTTCATCAAACTCAGGAATATAACCTAGTTTTCTAAAATTAACAACAAAAACAATCTCATGAGTCTTTTTTAATATTGAACCCAGTAATCTAGAATAGATTTTTAAAATAGCCATGATAAGTCCTTTCCAGTAGAAAGACAACGAAATTCAAAGATAAATTATTTTATCTTTGAAGTAAAAAAGCTTATTCGTTGTAAGTAAAAGACTGCACCTCCAAAATAGATAACATCTAAAGGAGGCACAATTCTTTATAGTTAGTTAGAATCAGTTACACACATGACGCATATAAGCGCATGCACTAGCTGGATCTGATGTTCCCAGACCCGCTAAAGCAATATCATGAGCACAGGTAATGGCTGCCCATCTACAATTAGCAGATTATCCACCAACAATTTCCTGTAAAGCATCTGTAGAAATGGTTTCGAATAAGAGTTTGTTATCCATTTCTATATCCTCCTTATAATATATTTGTCTAATGCATTTGACAAATATATTATAACATTTTAATCTCTGTAACAACCTAAAATTCCTAAATATCTCGATTATTCTTCCTAAATGGACTTAGAAATCCTTTATTTATTTTCCAATATTTCTAGAAGTGAAGAAATTTTATTTTTTGGAAACAGGGCACATATCTCCATTAATTAAATAAAGCATCCCTTCTTTCTTAGAAAAGAAATCGATACAATCACAATTGATGGCGTACGATCTATGACACCTAAATAATCTTCTATCTGCTTCACAAATCTTATTTAATGTAGAATAAATTTGTATATCTGTGTATTTGGTATGCAAGGTAATTCTATGAGGATCACTTGTTTCAAAATATAAAATATCATCAAAAGGCATATGAATTGTACCTGTTTTAAGTTTTAGAATGAAATAAAAATCAATATTCTTTAACATCATTACGCGATCCAAAATAAATACTAGGCAATTTTCCAATTGATCAATCATCAAATTTTTCTTACTAAATTTAATACAGTCTAATGCAGAAACCTTTGCATGAAAAATCAATTCCATCAATGATACATCCTGTGTGAGAAATATTATAGATGCTACAGGATTTTTTAATCTCAACAAAGAACACGATTCTAAAATTTTATGATAATTATAAACATCAATATGGAATATATAAAGTTGCTCCGAACCGAAGCTAGTTTTGGAAACAGGAACTTTCTCTAATGAATTAAAAAAATTGAGACTCTTCACTTTCCAATTATGCTCTTCTGTAATTTTTCTAACTTCATCTTCTAAAAAAAATTGTAGATTTATGTCGTCTTCACAAATAAATATTTCAAACATGAGAGCTACTTCCAAAAATTTTATCTATAGAAAATAATGATAATAGACAAAGCTACTATCATTATTTGTTGTTAAATTTAAACGCGTTCTTTCCATGAAGTCGCTGTTGTTTGAAGAACTTTATTCAACTCGTCAATGTTTTCAAATCCAGTTGTGCGAAGCCATTCGCGAGCTGCTGCTTCACCATCTTTGATGTAAGCTTCAACTGATCCAGCCCATGTAGCACGGCCACAAAGAACTCCGTTAAAGTTTGCACCTGATTCATGAGCAAATACAAGAGTATCTTGGAAAAGTTTAGCTGATACACCAGCACTCAAGTAGATGTAAGGCAAGTTAGTTGCTTCATCTTGAGCTTTGAAGAAGGCTGCTGCTTCTTCACGTGTATAAACTACTTCACCTTCAGCGAAACCTTCAACATATTTAATGTTAACAGGAACTTCTACTTTCAATACATCAATGTTAAAGCGTGGGTCTGAGAAGACTTTCATAGCACCGATAACTTTGTGTGGTTTTACTTTCGCGTATTCTACAGAACCTGCGTCAGCAATTTTTTCATCGTAAGCAAGGATTTCAAGGAAGAATGGGATATCTTCAGCCACACACTCAGAACCGATACGTTCGATGTAAGCTTGTTTTTCTTGGTTAAGTTCGTCTGAGCTATCTACATCATAGTAAAGCAAGAATTTAACTGCATCTGCACCTTCTTCTTTAATACGTTTTGCAGACCAAACATCCAAGCAGTCTGGCAAGCGTTTTGTGCTTGTTGTATCATAACCTGTTTTTTCATAAGCAAGGAGAAGACCAGCTTTTTCATCAAGAGCTTTAGTCGCTGGAAGTCCATATTCAGGGTCAAGAAGCATTGATGAAGCGTATTTAGTCAATTCATCTGCTACCAAGACTTTAAGTTCTTCCATTTGAGCCACAGTTGGTTCTTCTGTTTGGTGTTGAGCCATGAGGCGTTTCAAAGCACCACGTTGGTCAAAAGCAAGAGCTGAGATGATTCCATTTTCATCAGAAAGTTTTTCTAAGCGTGCACGTTTTTGTTCTGTTAAAGCCATTTTATACCTCTTTTACTATTAATTGTTCATATAGAGCTTGATAGTTGGACATGTTGACATGACCAGTCATTTTTTCTTGAGCATTGAGCATACCAAGAACATTTGCCTTGATGAGTAATTCTGCATCCGATTCTTTATGAAGAAGTCCTGAAGAAATCCCTGCCACAGTAGAGTCTCCAGATCCGACAGGGTTGACCACCTGAATTCTAGGAATATCTACCTTGTAGAAAGTGTCGCCATGTTTGGCAAAGGCACCGTTAGCACCAAGTGAAACAATAACCCATTCAATACCTGCAAACAAAGGTTCTTGAAGGACCTCTTTTAATTCATCCAAATCCTCAGAAACTTCTCTTCCTAGAAGCTGAGACAGTTCCTCATTATTTGGTTTGATGACTGTTGGTTTATGTGGTGATTCAAGAACCGCCTGAAGTGCTGCACCAGAGCAGTCCAAAACAACAGGCTTACCAGCTTGATTAGCAAGTTCTACCAAGCTCGCATAGTAATCAACTGGAAGGCCAGCTGGCAGACTACCTGAGATAGCTACTACTTCAACTGACTCTAGGAGATTTTTGAAATGTTCCAAAAAGTCTTGACCTTCCTGTTCCAATACTTCAGGACCTTTTTCAAGAACTTCTGTTTGGTTGTCTCCGTGGAGAATAGCGATACAGTTACGAGTTTCTCCCTGAATAGAGAAGAAATCTTTCTTTACTTTATCATCGATATTTTCAACCAAAAACTCACCAAGTTTGCCACCGACTAAACCAGTAGCAAGAACAGAATCACCAAATTCTGAAAGCACTCGGGTAACATTGAGTCCCTTACCACCAGCTGTTTTGGTTACATCCACCACACGATTGACAGTATCAATCTTTAACTCATCCAAGGGATAGGAAATATCAATGGATGGGTTCATTGTGACTGTTAAAATCATAGGTCACCTCTTAGTCGTGGTATTCTCCGCGATCCCATTTTTCAAGGAATTCAGTGAAGAAGTTTGCGTCTGTTTGTTGAGCATTATGACTTTCAAGGTGTTCAATTTTCGCAATCAATTTTTTGTTTTCTTCAGTTGGTTTGTATTCAGCATGGATGAAAGCTTCGATGATATCACACATAAGCAATTCACCAGTAATCTTACCACCAAAACCGATAACGTTAGCGTTCAATTGTTCTTTAGCATAAAGGGCTGTTGTCATATCACGAACCAAGGCAGAACGAACACCTGGGACTTTATTTACAGCGTTGTTGATACCAACACCAGTACCACAGATACATACCCCAAGATCAGCTTGACCGCTAGTTACAGCTTCCCCTACTTTTTTACCAAAGATTGGGTAGTGAGTACGTGTATGGTCATATGTACCAAAGTCAATGACTTCATATCCTTTTGATTTCAAAAATTCTGAAACCGCCATTTTTTCATCTGTTACGATGTGGTCACATCCAATTGCAATTCTCATTTTTAACTTACCTTTCTTACTGTAATCTAATTAGCACATTTTGTTCAACATGTCGACACGAATTTGGTGACGTCCACCATCGTATTTACCGTTAACAAATCCTTTAGCAATGTTTTTAGCCAATTCATCACCAACAAGTTGTGCACCCATAGTGATCATACGAGAGTTGTTGTGGCCACGAGTCATATAAGCTGAACGTTCGTCAGATACTTCTGCAGCAACCATTCCTTTGATTTTTGTTGCGACCATAAATGGACCAGCACCGTAAGCATCAATCACGATACCAAGGTTTTGTTCTTCTTTGTTTACTTCTGCAGCAACAGCAAGAGTCACATCAACAAAGTCTTGACCTTCAGCTGTAACATCCACAACGTGGAAGTTTTCTTTTTCCAAGAAGTCTTTCACAACTTCTTTCAATCTCAAACCTGCAGCATCTGCACCGATAACAATAGACATATTGTATACTCCTTTTATTTTTCTAGGCTAGTAAAAACTTTAACAGTTAGCAGTTTACCTACAAAAAGTTTTCTAGCAGTTTATTGACAAATTGGATTGAATGAGATGAATGACACCTTATTCAAGTTTAGGAAACCAGCTTCCTAGAAATAATCTTTCTCTACGAAAGAGAATATAACAAGCGATTGTTTGTTTGTGACAAACATCATTTGTTGCTTACAAACATAATATACTCCTATTTCTTAAAAAAGTCAACAATTAATGTTTGTTTTTGTGTTTTTTTAATTAAAAAATTTCGATATCAAAACCAATTTGATCTACTTGAGCAGGTTCTAGGAGACGAACATTCTTCTTATCTTCTAGATGATCTCCTTCTTCAAGGGATGTTGACAAGCCAGACCATGGTTCAAAAGCAATGAAAGGTCCTTTATTCAAAGTTGACCATATAATGAGGTTTGGAAACTCTGCAAAACGAACTTTCAATCCCTTATCATGTTTACGAGAACGAAGGGCAATTGTTCTAGATTGCAATTCATCTAAGGTGACTGCATCAGTGCTGAAAAGATCATAGCTGAGGTCTAATTCTTTTTGACCTTCTAGCCATGGACTTCTATCTTGAAAATCAAGCATACCTGTTTCTGGGAAAGGACGTGGAACAGAGCAAGTCTCTTCTTTTTCAAACTCTAGATAATAATCTTCATAGACTTCATCATCAAGCAGAGGACAATTAAATCCTGGATGTCCACCAATAAAGTAAGGCATGACCTTGCTAATTTCTTTATTAAATATTTTGTATTGAGTCCGTACTGTCTTTCCAGTAAGGATATAAGTGATTTCTAAGCGGAAATGATAAGGGTAGTTCTGATAGCTATTCTCATCGTCTTCAATTGCAAAAGTTACACTATTATCTGTCTGTTCAACTAATTCAAATTCTTTCTTACGAACCAAACCATGACGAGGAATCTTTCCTTTGATTTCTTGTCCATTATCATCTATATAAAGTGCTGTATCCTCTCTCAATGAACCACAAATGGGGAAGAGAACAGGAGCTTGTCCACTCCAATAAGTAGCATCTCCTTGCCACAAATACTCAACTCCCTCGGCATCTTTTATAGAAGAAAGAGCCCCACCAAAACTGTTAAATTCAACTCTTAATTGTTCTGATTTTAATTCAATTACCATTATTTTCTCCGATTTCTTGATAGTTTATAAAAAACTAGGCTGTCACTCCTAATGGATGTCGACAACCTAGCTTTAACAATTTACATTTTATAGGAGCGCATTATTTTGCTTTTGCTGCGTACTCTTCGTTACGTTTGATCATTTGTTTTCTGTACCATGCAAAGATACCGATATAGAATACAAGGAAGACTACAGCACCAAGGATTGCTTTGATATCACCAGTTGTAGTGTTACCAATTGTCCAACCAAGAAGTTTTTCGATTGGTCCTTCAAGAGTTGAGTGAGTGATCAATTGAGTTTGGCTCACACCTTCTGGAAAGGCACCTACACCTTTAGCAAGTTCTGTTGCAAATGGTGCGATAAGTGTACCTGAAAGAAGGAAGAGTGGCAACAAGAGTGTTCCGAAGATAATCATACGGAGCAATTTACCACGGGTTACAACCAAGAGAGCTGGAGTAACACCCATAGCGATGATACCTGCAAGTGGCAAGATACCATTTCCGACGTTTGAAAGAAGCACTGCTTCAACCAACATGATTGGTGCAAGTACGTTGGCACAAGCCCAAACTTCAGCACGACCAGCGATGAAAGGCCAGTCAAGACCGATGTTGAATTTACGTCCTTGAAGACGTTTAGTAGCAACGTTTGTAATACCTTGTGAAAGTGGTTCTACGGCAGCGATGAACCATGAACCGATGAGTGAGAAGAGTTCCAAAGATACACCGGCTGTCAAACCAAGAGACAACCAACCTTTAATAACTAATTGCCAGTTTGCTGCATCTTCTACGCCAGCAACTGGATGTGGAGTACCCATCAAACCGATAACGATACCAAGGATGAAACCGATGAAGAATTTAGATCCCCAGAAACCGATTTTCTTGTTCAATTTAGCAGCATCAAAGTCATATTTATCAAGACCTGGGAAGAATTTTTCAAAAATCTTATCCAAAACCATGATAACTGGGTTCATCATGTAGTTCATGTGAGTTGAAGTCATTGGTGATGAACTTGGTGCGTTAAGAAGGTCATCAAATGTAGGTTTCATCAAATCAGAGTTGATGATTTTAAGAACACCTACAAGGACAACTGCTGCAGTGGCGATGAAGAGTGAAACCCCTTGGCTTACACCGTTGTTGTCTGCATACCATTTAATCAAAAGACCTGTGATAGACAAGTGCCAGATATCGAAGATATCAACGTCAAGTGTATCAGTTTTCTTCATAGCAAGCATCACTACGTTGACAATCAACATGATGAGCAAGAAGTAAAGTGTCCAAGCAGATCCCCAAGTGATTGTAGCAAGTGGTGCCCAACCAACGTCAGTGATGTTCAATTGAATACCAGTATTTTCAACGAATTTTGCAAGTGATGCTGAGAAAGCACCATTCAGCATACCGATGATAGCACCGATACCAGTAAGAGCGATGGCAAGTTTGATACCACCTTCAAGTGCTTTGGAGAATTTCACTCCAAAAAGTAGAGCCAATACTGTCAAAATGATCAGCATGATGATTGGCCCACCCATATCCAAGATAGGTTTGAACAGCTTATTGGCTAGTTCGATAATGACATCCATAATAGTTCCTCCCTTTTTATAGTTATATGAATGTTAACAAATTAAAATTAGCTTAACCCGTGTTCTTTGATAGCTGCTTCAATATTATCAAATACTGGAGCACTCATTGCTGGGATACGGAATAAGATTGGTCCAGCTTCGATAACTGGAATACCTGGGTCAAAACCAAGGTCTGTAGCAGCAATTGGTGTGAAGATGTCATAACCTTTGATAAGGTCTTCGTTAACGTCTTTGACCATGACTGCATCACAGTGAACATCAAAACCGCGGTTTGAAAGTTCTTCTTCAAGAGCACTTTTAATTTGGTGGCTTGAGTTAACACCTGCACCGCAGGCAGCAAGAATTTTAATCATATGGATTTCCTCCGATTTAATATTTTTAATAGACAAGATTAAGCAATTGCTTCAGCAATATAAGCATAGAGGGCTTCTGGTTCAGAAATTTTTGATAGGTCTTCAAGATGACTATTTCCAGTAAAGAAGTCCATCAACTGAGCAAGAATGTTCGTTTGACTTGAACTTGAGTTATTAATGATAAAGAAGAGTAAGGATACTTCTACTTCCTTATCTGGCGCAATCATATTGTGGAAGGTCACTGGTTTTTCTAATCGAACGACCACAACTTTTTCAGCTAGATTATGAACAATATCTGTGTGAGGAATAGCCACATTTGGCAAATCCTTACCCAAAAATTCCATATCTAGGCCAGTTGGAAATGACTTTTCACGCGTGATCAAGGCTTCACGATAGGTTGGAGTTACGATTTCGCGTTCTTCCAATAAAGTTGCAACCTGATCAAAGAGATGTTCTTGATTATCCGCTTCTAAGCAAAACACAAGGTTTTTGTCAAAGAAATGATCTAATCCCATAAGGTTTTCCCTTCTTTCCATTAACTTTATGCTATAAGTATAACACTATATGAAATCGTTGTCAATGACTTTCTGTTGTTTTTTGTCTCTTTTTTTATATTTTTGTTGTTTTTATAGTTTGTTGCATAAAAACAAACACATAAACAAACATTTCAAACATTTTTTCTGTTCTAGAAATAAAAAAAGCAGACCATTTAAGTCTGCTTTACGATTGATTCTTATATAAATTTCCTATGAACAAGGAAAGGCATTTCTGATAACTTATTCTTCATCCATACTCAAGACGCTAAGAAAGGCTTCTTGGGGAACTTCTACTGAGCCGATGGCTTTCATACGTTTCTTACCAGCTTTTTGTTTTTCAAGGAGTTTACGTTTACGAGAAACGTCACCACCATAACATTTAGCAAGTACGTTTTTACGAAGGGCCTTGATATCAGTACGAGCGACAATTTTGTGTCCAATAGCCGCTTGAATTGGCACCTCAAATTGTTGACGAGGGATGATTTTCTTGAGCTTATCAACGATGAGTTTTCCACGTTCGTAGGCAAAGTCCTTGTGAACGATAAAGCTAAGGGCATCCACCTTGTCTCCATTGAGAAGGATATCCATTTTCACTAGCTTAGATGGGCGGTACTCTGACAATTCATAGTCAAAGCTTGCATAACCGCGAGTTGAAGACTTGAGTTTATCAAAGAAGTCGAAGACGATTTCAGCCAATGGAATTTGATAGATAACATTGACACGGTTATCATCAATATAGTCCATAGTCACAAAGTCCCCACGCTTACGCTGAGCTAATTCCATGACTGCTCCAACAAACTCTTGCGGTACCATGATTTGCGCTTTAACATAAGGTTCTTCAATGGTCGCAATCTTAGTTGGGTCTGGGAACTCAGACGGGTTAGACACATCCATAGACTCGCCGTCGGTCAAGTTGACCTTATAAATAACAGACGGAGCTGTCATGATGAGGTCGATGTTGAACTCACGTTCCAAACGTTCTTGGATAACATCCATATGGAGAAGTCCAAGGAAACCACAACGAAAACCAAATCCAAGTGCCTGAGATGTTTCTGGTTCAAACTGCAGACTGGCATCGTTGAGCTGCAATTTTTCAAGTGCTTCACGTAGGTCATTATACTTGTTTGACTCAATTGGATAGAGACCCGCAAAGACCATAGGATTCATCTGCTTGTAACCATGTAATGGCTCTGCCGCAGGATTGGTTGCCAAGGTAACGGTATCACCCACACGAGTATCCTGAACCGTCTTAATAGAAGCTGCAATATAACCAACATCACCAGTCGCAAGGAAATCACGACCAACTGCTTTCGGAGTAAAAATACCAACTTCTGTCACATCAAAGGTCTTACCATTGCTCATAAGCTGAATCTTATCGCCAGGTTTGACCACTCCATCCATGACACGTACTTGAAGAATAACTCCACGGTAAGCATCGTAAACAGAGTCAAAAATCAAAGCCTTAAGTGGCGCCGTCACATCACCCGTTGGTGCGGGAACTTTTTCTACGATTTGCTCGAGAATTTCTTCAATACCGATACCAGCCTTGGCAGAAGCCAATACTGCTTCACTGGCATCCAAACCAATGACATCCTCAATCTCTGTACGCACGCGCTCAGGGTCTGCAGCAGGCAGGTCAATTTTGTTAATGACTGGCATGATTTCCAAATCATTATCCAAGGCTAGATAAACGTTGGCAAGGGTTTGAGCCTCAATACCTTGAGCGGCATCGACCACCAAAATAGCACCCTCACAGGCAGCGAGCGAACGTGAAACTTCATAGGTAAAGTCTACGTGCCCTGGCGTGTCAATCAAGTGGAAAATATAAGTTTCCCCATCTTTTGCAGTATAATTCAGCTCGATGGCGTTGAGTTTAATGGTAATCCCACGTTCCCGCTCTAAATCCATACTATCCAAAAGTTGGGCCTGCATTTCACGACTGGATACTGTCTCTGTCTTTTCCAAAATGCGGTCTGCTAGAGTAGATTTCCCGTGGTCAATATGGGCGATAATAGAGAAGTTACGAATCTTCTCCTGTCGTTTTTTCAATTCTTCTAAGTTCATGATTCTCTTCCTTTCAGGGTATCTATTTATTATAAATTGTTTTTGACATTTTGACAAGACCATACCCTGCTAGGAGTACTAATCTTCAGCGACAAAGCCGTCATTTTCGATAAAGTGGTGTTCTGTCATCCCTTGGTCTGTAAAAACAATCCCATGAAGGACACCACCATAAACAGCTCCTCCATCCATTCCAATCTTGCCATCTTCTGTAGTCCAAAGCTCAGCTGTACCGCGTTCTTGCTGTAACAAGCCATAAACTGGTGTGTGACCAAAGACAATGATTTTTCCAGTATGATTTTCTGCTTCGTGGAATGGTTTTCTAAGCCAGACTTTTTTATAATCTGTGGTTTCACGCCAGTCATCCAAGGTCAAATCAATACCAGCATGTACAAAGATATACTTGTCTGTCTCTAACACAAAAGGCATTTGACGAATAAATTCGACTAAGTCTGCCGCTTCAGTAGCAACACGCCTGGCATCCTCAACTCCATCAACTGGTGCATCCAAGGGTCGACCTAGGATAGAGTTAATGGTTGTATCTCCACCATTGCGACGATAGTGGTCATAGCTTTCTTCTGGGTTATCGAGCCAAGTCAAAAACATATACTCGTGGTTTCCTGATAAACAGATAGCCCCTTGATTATCGACCAAGTCCTTAACCATCTCTAGGACACGGCGACTATCTTCACCACGGTCAATCAAGTCCCCTAAAAAGAGCAACTGGGTCTGACCATCCCATGTTTTGAGAAGGTCTTCCAGCATCCCAGCTTTTCCGTGAACATCTCCAATTACATAATAATCTGTCATCTTATTTCTCCCTGTTTCTCAACAATTCTCTGGCTTGCGTCAGGGCTGCTTCTGTCACGTCATCACCTGCCAACATCTTAGCAACTTCCTCCACTCGCTCTTCAACCGTCAAGAGACGAACAGTCGAAACTGTTGAATGGTCATTGCTAATCTTCTCAATAAAGAATTGATAATCCGCAATCGCGATCACTTGTGGTAAATGGGAAATAGCTAGAACCTGCCCATGCTGACCAATTTTATGAATCTTCTGTGCAATAGCTTGGGCTACACGACCTGAAACTCCCGTATCCACCTCATCAAAGACAATACTTGTCTTGCCTTCTTTACGTGAAAAGGCAGACTTAATGGCTAGCATGAGGCGAGACAATTCTCCGCCAGATGCAACCTTAACCAAGGGTTTAAAATCTTCGCCAGGGTTGGTTGAAATATAAAACTCAACCATTTCATTTCCCTCACGACTGAATTTGCCCTTGCTAAAACGAACCTGAAACTGGGCTTTTTCCATATAAAGATCTTGCAGTTCTTGCTTAATCTCTGCTTCTAGCTGCTGGGCCAAATCATGACGAGCAGAGGCAAGTTGACCTGCCAAATCGACAAGATTGACTTCCAACTTCTTAAGCTCTGCTTCCATGTCCTCAGACGAAAGGTTATTACCTGTCAAGAGATTGTATTCTTCCGTAATCTTGGCAAAATAAAGCAAGACATCGTCTACAGTCCCACCATACTTACGGGTAATAGTATGAAGGAGATCCAAACGATTCTCAACCTGCATGAGGCGATTGCCATCAAAATCAAGGTCCTCAATAATAGCTTCCAGACGCTTGCTAATATCTTCTAAGACATAGTAGGTTTCAGACAGAGAGCTTGAAATTTCACGGTATTCAGGATCGTACTCTTCAACACTTTCCATGTCATTCATGGCCGAACGAACATTAGCCAGACTTGAAAAATCTTCATTGTCCAACATGCTGTAGGCATTGGTCAGTGTATCCGCAATATTTTTATGGTTGAGCAGCTTACCACGCTCTTGATTAAGAGCCAGATCTTCTCCAGCCTGCAAGTTTGCTGCCTCTATCTCTGCCATTTGAAATTCCAACATTTCAATACGTGCCTTGTGTTCCTGTTGGTTTTTCTTAACTTCCAGAACCTGCTTACGCATTTTTCGATAAGCATCAAAACTCGTTTGATAGGTTTCTTTCAAGTCCCAAAAGGCTGCATCGCCGAATTCATCCAACATTTGAATATGAAGTTGAGGACGCATTAACTCTTCTTGGTCATGCTGACCATGAATATCCACCAGATGTTGCCCAATAGCACGCAAAACAGACAGATTAACCATCTGGCCATTCACACGGCTGATACTACGACCATTTTGCAAGATTTCTCGACGGATGATAATCTCATCACTCAATTCCAAACCTTGCTCATTAAAAATTTCCTGCAAAAGGCGACTATTCTCAACTGAGAAAAGCCCCTCAATCTCTGCCTTTGGCGCACCATGACGAATAACATCTGTCGTAGCACGAGCTCCCAACATCATATTCATGGCATCAATGATAATCGACTTCCCTGCACCCGTTTCACCAGTCAGGACAGTCATCCCCTTTTCAAAATTGAGGGAAATAGCCTCAATAATGGCAAAGTTTTTTATCGAAATTTCAAGTAACATATAGACCTACCAATTTTTTACTTGTTCAAAGATTTCCTCAGCTAGACTTTCACTTCTGGCAATGACTAAAATCGAGCTATCATCAGCTAAACAGCTAAAAATCTTGTCCGCAAAAGTCTCGGTTAACTGAGCTTTTACAAAAGCTGTATTTCCTGGAATAACTTGGAGATTGATCATCTTGTCCATCAATTCAGCCGATTCGATATTGTCTTCAGCCAGTTGCAAACTTTTTACGATTGATTTTGGTAATTCATAGACATAGGTGTTGTCTCTCAAAGGAATTTTGACAATACCTAGCTCTTTGATATCTCGGGATACCGTTGCCTGAGTGGCAGTGATGCCTGCCTCTTTCAAATGTTCTACAATTTCTTCTTGCGTACCGATTTGATAATCTGTCACAAATCGTCTAATTTTTTCAAGTCTCTCTTTTTTATTCATTTTTAAATTGACTATGCGCCCTCTCTACTACTTCTTCAATCTCAGCAAGAACCTGATTGCTTGCTGACTCTTCTTTTTTCAAATACGCTAAAAATTCAATATTTCCATGCCCACCTTGGATGGGAGAAAAGTCCAAACCAAGGACTGAAAAACCTTCCTCTACTGCCATAGCTGTTACAGATTCAAGGACTTTCTGATGGACCTTGGCATCGCGAATAATTCCATTTTTCCCAATCTGCTCACGTCCTGCTTCAAACTGAGGCTTAACTAGAGCCACAACCTGACCTTGAGCTGCCAAGACTCGATGCAAGGCCGGAAGGATCAGACTGAGAGAAATGAAACTCACATCAATACTGGCAAAGCTCGGTTCCTTTTCGAAATCAGTCTTTTCAGCATAGCGGAAATTAAACTGCTCCATGCTGACAACCCTTGGGTCTTGGCGTAATTTCCAAGTCAACTGATTGGTACCAACATCGACTGCATAAACTAACTCAGCACCATTTTGCAACATGACATCGGTAAAACCACCAGTAGAAGCCCCGATATCAATCGTTGTTGTCCCTTCCACTGACAAATCAAAAACCTGCAAGGCCTTCTCCAGTTTCAAGCCACCACGACTAACATATTTGAGTTTTTCACCCTTGAGTTTCAGCTCGGTGTCATCTGGAATTTTCTCTCCTGGCTTGTCAAACCGTTCTCCATTCAGGACTGCTACGACTAGGCCAGCCATGACACCGCGCTTGGCCTGCTCTCGCGTTTCAAACAAGCCCTGTTTATAAGCTAGTACATCCACTCTTTCCTTAGCCATTGATTCTCAAACTTTCTACTACTTTTACAATCGATTCTGTTTCAAAGGGAATCTGCTGGGCAATTTCTTCTAATTTGGCATTAGCTTGTTCCAGAGTTTGGTTACAAAAGGCAATAGCCTCTTCCAAACCCAACAAAGCAGGATAGGTTGATTTTTCTGCCTGTAGATCCTTTTGTGGTGTCTTGCCAATCTCCTCAAAACTAGCTGTTACATCCAGTACGTCATCTCGAACTTGAAAAGCAAGGCCGATCAATTCACCAACAGTTTTCAGTTTTTCTTGTATTTCAGGTGCCAATTCGGCTATGGTAGCAGCCGCTTGGAAGGGATAGGCTAGTAATTTCCCAGTCTTATTAGCATGAATGGTCTGAAGTTCTTCCAAAGACAAATGCTGGTGTTCGCCTTCCATATCCAAAACCTGCCCTGCCACCATACCCAGACTTCCTGAAGCAAGCGATAAGTTAGCAATCAAGTCTACCTTAATCTGACTTGACAAATCTGCCTGCGCAATCAAGGCATAGGGGTCCAGGAATAAAGCATCTCCAGCCAAAATCGCCATTGCTTCTCCAAATTTCTTGTGATTAGTCAATCGTCCCCGACGGTAATCATCATCATCCATAGCTGGAAGATCATCGTGAATCAAACTCCCTGTATGAATCATTTCCAAGGCCGCAGCCACCTGTGCGTGAGCAGGTTTAATAGCGACCTGCAAGGCTTCCAGAACTTCTAACAGAAGAAAAGGCCGAATACGCTTGCCACCAGCATGAATGGAATAGAGAACAGACTCTCGCAAACTAAAGGCAAACTGCTGGTCTCCATAAAAATCTTTCAGGACTGACTCGACAAGAGCTAATTTTTCTTGCTTCTTCATTCAAAATCACTTTCTGTTCCGTCTTCTTGCATGACCTTAACCAAGGTCTTTTCAGCCTTGTCCAGCGTTGCTTGGAGTTCTTTTGACAAGACCATGCCCTTTTGAAAGGCAGCAATCGCATCTTCCAGAGCAATTTCACCATTTTCCAAACTTTGGACAATGGTTTCCAGTTCAGCTAGATTTTCCTCAAATTTCTTTTGCTTTGACATCTTTAACCTCTAATTCTACTTGACCATCTCGCATCAAAAGCGTCACTTGGTCTTTTTTCTTCAAACTCTCAACCGAATCTACAACGAACTCTTCTTTCTTGACAATAGCATAACCACGCGCCACGATTCGACTGGTATCCAACATCAACAAGGCTTCTGAAAGTCGCTTCACCTCAGCAACCTTGGCATCATAAACCAGCGCCATTTGGCTACGTAGGAACTTATCCAACTGGCCTAGACGGTCTTGATAACGCTGGATTTTGGTAACAGGTGATAATTGAACCAGTCGATGCGTCCTTGCTTGGACTAGCTGTTTGTTATCAGAAATCCGTGTTCGCAAATTTTGTTTTAAGCGCAGTTGCAGTTGATCCAAGCGTTGCATATAGCCATCATACAAACGCTCTGGCTGTCTAAAGATAACAGACTGACTGCATTTTTTCAAAGCTTCTTGTTTCTTCGATAGGACATTTCGGACTGCTGTTGCCATCCGTTTTTCTTGATTTTGCAAATGAGCTAATACATCCAACTTGGTCACAGGTGTTGCCAGCTCAGCCGCTGCTGTCGGCGTCGCAGCCCGTCTATCTGCCACAAAATCCGCCAAGGTCACATCCGTCTCATGCCCTACACTAGAAATGATTGGTAAACGAGATTCAAAAATAGCTCGTACCACAATTTCTTCGTTAAAGGCCCAAAGATCCTCGATAGAACCTCCACCACGACCAATAATCAGCAAATCCAAATCGTCCCGTTGATTGGCACGAGCAATATTTCCAGCAATTTCCTCCGCAGAACCCTCACCTTGCACCTTAGTTGGATAAAGCAGGATATCGACACCTGGGAATCGCCTGCTGACGGTCGTGATAATATCTCGAATCACGGCTCCACTGCGACTGGTTACTACACCAATTCTCTTAGAAAATTGGGGCAGAGCTTGCTTGAAGCGTTCTTGAAACAGGCCTTCTTCTGTCAATTTTTTCTTGAGTTGTTCAAACTGAATCGCAAGCGCCCCAACCCCATCAGGCTCAGCCTTTTCAATGATGATGGAGTAGCTACCGCTCGGTTCATAGACCTGTACACGCCCAATCACATTGATCTTCATCCCTTCTTCCAGGTCGAAACCTAATTTCTGATAAATCCCAGACCAAATAGTCGCTTGAATAACTGCATGGTCATCCTTTAGGGAGAAATATTGGTGAGTAGGTCGTTTACGAAAGTTGGAAACTTGACCAGTTAAATAGACCCGTTCCAAGTAAGGGTCTTTATCGAATTTCATTTTCAGATACTTGGTCAAAGTTGTTACCGATAAATACTTTTCCATCTCCACCTACTATTCATTTTCTTGCTCTTTCATGGGTATTATTATACCAAAAATATGCCTAAAAATCTCCATTTATGTACCATTATGAGTGAAAAATAAAAAAGGAGGCAAGGCCTCCACATCTGATTATTTACTATTTCTAGCTTCTTCCAAAATCTTTGCAATCTTGGTTGTCAACAAATCGATAGCAACTGTATTGCTGACTCCCTCAGGAATGACGATATCAGCATAACGCTTAGTTGGCTCGATAAACTGGTGGTACATTGGTTTGACCACACCTAAATACTGGTCAATAACGCTATCAAGGCTACGGCCACGCTCCTCCATATCGCGCTTGATACGACGAATAATGCGCACATCATCATCCGTATCCACAAAAATCTTGATATCCATCAAATCGCGCAGGCGCTTGTCCTCCAAGACCAAAATCCCCTCAACGATAAAGACATCTTGAGGCTCCTGACGATAGGTCTTGCTACTCCGTGTATGCTCTGTATAGTCATAAGTCGGGATGTCCACCGGACGCCCTGCCAACAATTCCTTAATCTGCTCGATCATCAAGTCTGTATCAAAGGCAAAAGGATGGTCATAGTTGGTTTTGACACGCTCTTCAAAGGTCAAGTGAGACTGATCCTTGTAGTATGAATCATGCTCAATCATGGAAATTTTTTCATCAGGGAAATGCGATAAAATGGCTCTTGAAACACTGGTCTTACCCCCACCAGAACCACCTGTCACTCCGATAATGATTGGTCTATTTTGCATGCTATCCTCCGTTTTTTTATCCGTCGTCTATTCTATCACATTTTTTGCAAAATTTATAGTCTGATTTGGATAGTCTAGGGGAAGAATTCCATCCTCACACTCCAGTTAGATTAGATAAAAACCTTCCTTGGCTTGTAGAGATTGTCCCGTTTTTCTAGAATGGCTAACAATTTATCTCCTTCAAAAGCAGCCAATTCCTTATCCGACTGTTCTAACTCAATAAAACGACCAAAGCGCACTTCTGTAGCCTCTTCTGGACTTAGGAAAACTTTGACAAGGTCCCCTGTCCCAATCTCTAGAGGATGGAGAAAATCCAGTTGGCCAGTTTCCACTTTCTCAGTGATTTCTTCCAAGGTAAGAGCATCTTCTAGTTGCAAACCAGCCGCACTGGTTCGAGTCAGATGCGACATATGGGCCGCATAACCCAATTTTTCTCCCAAGTCAACTGATAAGGTACGGATGTAAGTCCCTTTACTGCATTTTACACGAAAAGTAAAGCGTGCAAGTTCGCTCTCATAAAAAATCGGACTTGTTCGTTCAAATTGATAAATGGTCACCTGACGTTCTGGACGCTCCACTTCCTGACCAGCACGCGCATACTCATAGAGCTTACGACCATTAACCTTAACTGCCGAATACATGGGCGGAATCTGGGTAATAGACCCAGTCAGACTGGCTATTGCTTCATCAACAAGCTTTTCATCTAAGTGCGACAAAACAGGTGTCTCTGCGACCACTTCCCCGCTAGCATCCTCGGTTGTCGTGGAATAACCCAGAGTGATTTCCCCCTCATAGACCTTGCCCTCATCCTGCATAAACTCGACCATGCGGGTCGCCTTGCCAACCGCAATAGGCAAAACACCCACTACATCCGGATCCAAGGTCCCACCATGACCAATCTTCTTGGTTCCCAAAATCTTACGCAGTTTAAAAACCGCATCATGCGAGGTCATGCCCGCTTCTTTTTTTAAGTTGATAATACCGTTCATTTGTTACTTTCTAATTTCATTCATGAAATATCTTCTTCAAGAATCGTAATGTAATTATCTTTTGTAACAAAAGATAGTGTGGCTAATCTTATTGCTTGGTTCATAATTATCCTGTCAAATACATTTCTTACAAATCGCCCATTTGCATTTTTATTTTCAGGATTGCTACTATGTAATTCTAAATATTTTTTTAATTTTTCTTTTGCAGAATCATGCAAAATGTACTCTTCATTTTTGCAATATGAAAGAAAAATATCAAACATTTGGTCCACAGTATAATCTTCAAACGTAATAAAATAATTAAATCTTGATTTTAACCCAGGATTAGATTCAAAAAATTTTTTCATCAATTCATCATATCCAGCAACAATAACCACCAAATCATCACGATAGTCTTCTAATGCTTTTGTTAACTCAGTTAAACACTCTCGACCATAACTATCACTTTTATCGTTTTCAGTAATACTATATGCTTCATCAATAAACAATACACCACCTTTGGCTTTTTGTATCAATCTCTTCACTTTCAAAGCCGTCTGTCCTTGATATTCTGCTATTAAGTCTGTTCTACTTGCCTCTATAAAGTGACCTTTACTTAGTATTCCTAATGAACGATACATATTCCCAACGATTCTAGCCACAGTAGTTTTACCGGTACCTGGATTACCTAAAAACGCCATATGCATAGTTCTATTTGTTTTTTTAAGACCGATTTTTTCTCTACTTTGTTGAACTTTATTAAACGCTACTAAATCTTTAATTTCTTTCTTAACATTTTCTAAACCTATTAATGACTTTAAATCATTTGCTAGTTCTTCAAATGATTTATGATTTGTTTCTTTCAAAATTAAATAATTTGTATCAATAACTCTAGAGCCAAGATATTTATACAATAATTCCAATAGACTAGTTTGCTTATCTTTGATTTTTAAGAATGTCTCTTTACTTGTCAAGTTTCCTAATCGTTTTATAAATTCTAACTCAGCATTTTTAATATTATCAACTATATCTTGAAGAATTATTTCTAATTCATAAGTATTATTTGTTAAATCATCCAGTTTTTTCACTTCCGATTTTAACAATTTTAAATAAGTTTCACTAATCATCTACATTCCTTTAAACAATAGAAATAATACTATTATAACAACAGCGACTCCAATAGTATAGAATCCTTTTCTAAGGAAACTAATCTCTTTTTGTTTTTCCTCTAGTTCAGTTTGAAATTTCTCGACAATTAAAGTAAGATTTTTACCTTCCTCTATTAATCGAACATTCATCTTGTCTACATCGTTTTTAAGATTATTTTGTGTTTCTTCAACTTGTAAATGCAAATTGTTAAAACTATTTTCTATTTTCACTAATGATTTTAGCTTCGCTTTTAAACTATCAATTTCAATATGAATTTCACTTTGCTTATCTTCAAGTTGTTCTAACTCTTCTAATTTTTTATGATGTTTCTTCAATACATCAATTAAATCTTTATTCTGTTCAAAAACATCATCTAATAATTTTTTATTACCAGTTTGATATTCTTCTATCTCATGCAATCCCTGTATAGCTTTATTATTTGCCTCTTTTGCTGCAATCAAAGACTTTGAAATGCTTTGAATATACTCATCATCCAATATTTGAAATGTTTCGTAAATTGTATTAAATTCCTGAATAATCTTTTTGATATGTTCATTTTGATTAAAAATCTTGTTATGAACAGCTTCTCTAAGTGCATTTAAATCTTTTCCCTTGACTCCATAGTCCACAGAAAACAAATTCAATATATTCTCTTCATCTGGAACAGTAGGTAAATCAAATTGTTCAGGAATCTCTTCACTAAAGGCTTTTAATGCTTGTTTTTTTTCATTAAATCTTTCAGAATTGGCTAAAACTTGAATTTCTAATTCTTCTGACATAACATTCTCCTATAATAAATCATTTAATGCACTTTGCATTTCTTCAAGTTCTCTTTGTTTTTCATCAAAATAAATTTCATTAGCTAATAATCGCTGTTTGAAATCAATCTTTGAATTAGAAAACTCTTCTTCAACATCACCAAGTAGTTCTCTTAGTTTTTGATGGTTCTTAGCCATCTTACTAAAAATGTGGTTTCGTTTAATAGCAACATTTTGCTCGGCAACAAAAATTTGGACTTCCTGAATTCTTAACAATTCATTTCTCTTATCAGCTTGTTGCCTTTTATTCTCATCTTGTAGTTTCCTTGAAATAAAGCCATCAAGTCCGTTAATGATAATTGCTCCCAAGATTCCAGTTAGTAAACTTGCTAAGAATATCCCTAAAATATTAGCAATTGTTCCTAGAAGTTTTATTTCAAAAGTCATACCTGGTATCTTATTTAAGAACTGTTCAAAATATTCTCCTAAAAACATTGCGCCTACACCTACTAATGCGGATGTAATAATTTTTGAAACATGGGCAATTTTAATTGCAGTAGAATGAGATTCATTCTCAGGGTTTGATAGATAAGAGATACTTTCTCTAATTGAACCAAATAATTGTTTTACCAAATTTGGTAACTTTCTTAGTTTTTCAGCGAAAGCACCAATAATTTCTCCTACGATGCTTCCAACAAAACTGTCTACACCAACTTTAATAAAATCTTTGATTTTACCAAAAAATGAATGAAGAGATTTTTTCATTTCCTTAAGAAATGTATCAAAAGATTGTTTTTTTGATTTAAAATATCTCACTAAAGCATTCATAATTTCTTTCAACATTCCAAATAAAGCAGCAACCAACATAGCTTTTATAGCATCTTTACCAGCTTTATTAACCATTTTTACAGGTGCTTTTTTTGCAATATGTTTATTAATAGAGTTATTTGCTCTTTTCTCAGTTTTTAGCATTTTCTCTGAATCAGCTGCTAATTTATCATTTAACCTTTTTTCATTTTCCGCTTTTAAATTTTTCTTTTCTGAATCTGAGATATTTTTCTTATCAATTTTCTCATTGGCTCTTTGAACTTGATTCCTAAGTTTTTTTTCTCTCGCTTCTCTATTCTTTATATAGTCACTATTGGATGTTGCTCCTTTACTTTTATTCAGCGATTCATTAGTTGCTGCAAAATTTTCCTTTTTATTTGCTAAATCAGCAGTTTCAATATCAGCGATTTTTCTCCAATTATTATCAAATATTTTTTTACGAGGAACAACATGATCCAAATTAGCCTTCTCATTTATTTTTAAAGTTTTACCAGTATATTCATCCTTTAAATTATTGGATTTTTGCTTTTCTTTCATAGCTTTATTTGCATCAGTATATCTTTTATCATTCAGTATCTTAGTTCCCTCTTCTTTTGTATAACCATTAGGATGCTTATCATTATACTGCTTAAGAAGAGTATCACTTGTCATATCTAAACCAATTTGATTCGCAAATTGATTCCATATTTCATCTAAAATAGCATCCCCTAATTTATCTGGGGAATTAATTTCTTTACATTCCAATTCCAATTTTTCAAGATTAGAAAACTCAGTTGTAAATTGTTGTTCCAGTAGTTCTTCTAACTCATCGTAGTTTAAATTTTCAGACTCATATACTTCTTCTGCATTCAATACTAATAATTCATTTTCCACTGTTTTCTACTCCCCCTTCAGCGCTTCAAATTTTGCTTTCATTGTTGGATTCTTCCGAGTCAATTTTTTGACGGAAACATCTTCCAGCTTATTGTTAGCTAAGCGAAGTTGGTTTTCAGATGTGGTCAGGAATTTCTTAACCTCTTCCATGCGTTTGATGGCCTTGTCGATTTCATCAATAGCTTTGCCAAAGTTGGTCGAAGCTGAATTATAGTTCTTGGCAAAGGCTAGCTTAAAGGCATCCAAGTCTTCCTCAAAATGTGTAATATCAATATTTTGTTCGCGAACCAAGGCCAACTCCTGCTTATATTTTAGAGAATTAAGCGCCGCATTACGTAAGAGACCAATCAACTGGATAAAGAATTGAGGACGAACCACATACATCTTTTCGTATTCGTGGCTGACGTCAACAATCCCTGTGTTAAAGTAGTCGTTATCTGCCTCTAGCATGGTTACCAAAACAGCATATTCGCAGTTCTTCTCCCGACGGTCCTTGTCCAATTCCTTGTAAAAATCTGCATTCTTGTGCTTCTTCTCTGTTCCGTCCGCTTCATTCTTCATCTCAAACATGATGGAAATGATTTCGACTCCATTTTCATCACTTTCGCGGAAAATAAAGTCCCCTTTGGAACCACGCGCAGAGACCTTGTTATCCTTCTCAAAGTAGGCATTTGGAAAGGCAAAACTGCGGACCTTGTTAAACTCACTTTCTGCATACTGTTCCAGACTTTCCCCGATAGCTTTTGTTGATTGTTGGGCCTTGAAATTCTTATAAAATTCGACTTGTTCACTTGCTGCCCTGAGCTGGGCTTCGTAGTTTTGCTTAACAGAAGCAAGAGAAAGATCGTTTTCTTTTTCTTGTAAAAGAAGCTGATTTTTGACCTGATCCCGTTCTTTTTCTAGGTCAGAAAGGGTCTTTTGTAGTTGATTTTCATGCTCCAAACGTAAGGTCGCCAATTGATTTTCCAAGGCCTGTACTTCCTTGTCCTTTGCTAATAAAGCCTGATGGCTTGTCTGTTCAACCTCTTTCTTGGCCAATTCTTTTTCTGTATCAAAATTTTGGATTTGACTCTGCAATTGAGCAATTTCTTGGTCTTTTTGAGCTAGTTTAGACTGTTGTTCATTCATGGCCTTTTGCTCAGCCAAGGCCAGTTCCTGCTTCATCCGATCATGTAGTTCCTTATCAAACTCTGCTGTTCTCACTTGGGACAGAAGTTCGGCATACTGACTTTCATTTACTGTAAAGACTTCCCCACAGTTGGGACATTTGATTTCGTTCATATCGTTCCTCTTTCTAGACTTCTTTAACCATTATATCATGCCTGAAGGAAAATCAAAAACAGCGAGTCGAAACCCACTGTTTATCTTCTTTTTCTTTAAATTTTTTCCAAGGCTAAGCGCAAGTCTTCAATCAAATCATCTACATTTTCAAGACCGATTGACAAGCGGATTTGGTTTGGTGTGACTCCTGCTGCTTCTAGGTCTTTTTCTGACAATTGACCGTGAGTTGTTGTAGCTGGATGGACCACAAGAGATTTAGCATCTGCTACGTTTGCAAGGTCAGAAAAGATTTCTAAATGATCAATTACCTTGCGTGCCTCTGCCTCCCCACCTTTGACATGGAAGGTAAAGATTGAACCCACACCTTTTGGCAAGTATTTTTCAGCCAAGGCATGATAAGGACTATCAGCCAATTTTGGATAGTTGACTTTTTCTACCTTAGGATGGTTGACAAGGAAATCAACAATTTTCTCAGCATTTTGTACATGACGTTCCACACGAAGTGAAAGGGTTTCAAGTCCTTGAAGCAAGAGGAAGGCATTAAATGGTGACAAGGCAGCACCTGTATCACGGAGCAATTGGACACGAACAGCGATAATAAAGGCTGCCGCACCCACATCACGAGTATAGCTCAAGTTATGGTAACTTGGGTCTTCCTCAACAAATTGAGGGAATTTTCCTGAAGCTGCCCAGTCAAAACGACCGCTATCGACAATCACTCCTCCAATAGTCGTACCATGTCCGCCAATAAACTTGGTCGCAGAGTGAATGGCAATATCTACACCGTGAGAAAAGACATTAATCAAGTAAGGTGTGGCAAAGGTATTATCAGAAACAAGTGGAATCTGGTGTTTATGCGCAATCTCAGCCAATTTTTCCAAGTCAGGAATGTTAATCAAGGGGTTACCCAAGGTTTCAATCAAAACAAGCTTGGTATTGTCATTGATAGCTGCTTCCACTTCCTCCAAATTATCCACATCGACAAAGGTTGTTGTGATACCATAACGAGGAAGGGTTTCTTTCAAGAGATTGAAAGTCCCACCGTAAATAGTTGATGCTGCCACCACGTGGTCACCAGCATGGGCAAGCGCCAAAATCGTATAAGTCACTGCGGCCATACCTGAAGCTGTTGCAAGAGCTCCAACACCACCTTCAAGAGCAGCGATTCTTTCTTCAAAGGCAGCCGTTGTAGGATTTGTAATACGAGTATAGATGTTGCCTGGTTTTCTCAAGGCAAAAAGATCGGCACCTTCCTGCGTATCGTCAAAAACAAAAGATGTTGTTTGATAAATCGGCACTGCACGAGACTTGGTAGCTGGATCCACAACTTGACCAGCATGCAATTGTAAGGTTTCAAATTTAAAATCACGAGTCATAAAACGACCTCCAAATAGTTTGATTAAGGATATTGTAGCACCTTAAGGTATAGTTTACAAATATCAGTTTTCTATATTTTGATATAAGAAATAGCTATTACTCTATTTTAAAAACGAAAAAAGCACGACTCAATCGTGCTCATTTTCTTAATCTACATAAGTATCTTCATTTTTATTGAGGAAGGCATATGGAAGACCAACCAAGAGACCACCACCGATCAAGTTCCCAATGAAGGTTACCCCCCAGTGACGAAGCATATTTCCAACACCGAAGTTAGCAATTGAATCAGCAGCAACACTGAATTTTACAATCGCGAAAGAAGCAAAGTTCGCCGCAATGTGCTCGTTTGTTAAGAATACAAACATGTAAATCGCTGACAACACAAGCCAAAGTTTGGCACCACCATCTTTGACCAAAACAAATGAAAGAATCGCAATATTTACGAAAATATTTGCCAAAATCGCCTCAAGCAAGATTAATTCATTTGAACGGCCTAATTTCATCTCAACAACCCCTGAGATGAAACTATCATGAGTCAGATGTGCATAAGCTGCTGAGTGGGCAAACCCCCAACCTGCTATCAAGGCTCCGATAAGGTTGAACAAGGTACAGTAAAGTAAAATCTCAGCTGTTTTTCTCCAAGAGATTTTTTTCAAGAAACTACCAGCAGTCAAGAACATCATGTTTGATGTTACCAACTCGGCATTCAAGAAAACAATGTAGGCCAATCCCCAAGCAAAGACAAATGGGAAGAGGAAGCGTCCACTACCTGGTGCAATTTTATTAATCAAGTCAGCCCCAACTGCACCAGCAGCAGTACTGAAGGTTAAAAATGCACCTGCGAACATAGAACGAATCGCATACTTAAATTTGCTTTGACTATAAAGACTTTCTTTCTTCTTGCAAGCAAATTCAATCTTTGAGATAAATTCTGAAGAAATCATAATAAACTCCTAAAACTTTTATTTGTGATAATTATAACATAAAATCGATATAATGAAAAGCCTTTCCTAATTGTATTTTTAATAAATTTATAAATCCAGCAATCGTTTACATTGTTTTAATAACAAGCTTTTAGAATTTTTAATTATTAGAATATAAAGATTGCATGGAATAACTTTTATTCTATTTAATATATTTTGTTGTTACAATTTACAAAACGATTTTCTCTGCAAGCCTATTTTGTCAAAGAAAAAGAGAGAATCGTTCTGATTCTCCCTGATACACTGACTCTTCTTAATCAACATATGTATCTTCATTCTTATTTAGAAAGGCATACGGTAAACCAATCAGAAGACCTCCACCTATAAAGTTAGCAATAAAGGTTACACCCCAATGTCGAAGGATATTTGGAAGATCAAAGTGAGGTACTTGATCAGCAATCATGCTGAATTTCATAATACTAAAGGAAGCAAAATTGGCAGCGATGTGCTCATTGGACAAGAAGACAAACATGGAAATAGCTGATAAAATAATCCATAGTTTGGCAGCACCGTCTTTGACTAATATAGATGAAAGAATAGCAATATTTACAAATACATTGGCAAGAATTCCCTCAAGCAGGACTAAATCACTTGGACGCGCCAATTTCTTTGCTACAAGCTTAGGAAGGAAACTATCATGGGTCAAATGCGAAAAGGCTGACGAGTTGGCAAAGGCCCATCCAGCTACCAAGGCACCAATGAGATTAAACAAAGTACAATAGAGTAAAATAATCATTGCCTTTTTCCAATCAATCTTTTTCAAAAATGCGCCTGCTGTTAAATACATCATATTGGAAGTTACCAATTCCGCATTTAGAAAGACAATATAAACCAGCCCCCAAGCAAAAACAAATGGGAACAGGAAATACCCACTACTTGGAACAATACTATTAAGTAAATCTGCACCAATAGCCCCGGCAGCTGTACTGAAGGTTAAAAAAGCACCTGCAAACATAGAACGAATTGCATACTTTAACTTACTTTGCTTGAAAAGACTTTCTTTCTTGTGGCAATAATAATCAATCTTCGAAATAAACTCTGACGAACTCATAAACGTCTCCTATTTTTTTATATTTAGTATTATAACACAAAATATTAAAATAGGTAATTGTTTTTAAAAATGATAATATTTGTATTGATTTAACATTACATAATATGTTTATAAAGCAATATAAAAAGAACCAGTAAAACTAAATGTTTACTGATTCTTTAACTATTAATAGCGCTGTTTATATGGCTGATTGAAAGCTGTTAGAATTTCTTCAGGTGTTTGTGAATAATCTTTTGTATCTTTCAAGTCACCTTTTACGATAATACGTTCTGTCGCATCATAGTCTACACATGTTACAAGTGTGATTTCATCAACACCACTACGATCATCAATCTCATCGACGCGATCTGGTGTCACATGCTTCACTTCTCGAATTTCATAGGTATAAACTTTATCCTTATCAGTTAGATAAATTTTCATCCCATTTTTAGCGCGTGCCAGTGGAGAAAAGAGCATTTGACTGGCATTTTCTGCTGTAAAGATGTGGTGGCTCGCAAGTGAATAGTTTCCTTTCCCCATCACTTGGTCACGCTTCATTGTACCAGCTCCATAGAAGAGATTGACATTATCAAGCCCCTTAAAAATAGGCAAGTTAATTTCTACCTCAGGGACAGCAATTCCACCGATAACTGGCAATTTTTGCGAATCCCATTGTGAGGATAAGACAGCTTCTGACGAGATGGCTTTTACGGAATCAAAGTCAAAATTCCCTTCTGTATCTTGATTTTCTTCCAATTTTTCTTTTGATACTTGGCTGACTTGGTATTTATTGGTATTCCAAACCATGAACATATCACGAATTTTTGAATTGAAAATCAAAGCCACTGACAAGAGGATTAAAAACCCTGCCAAGATATTGATTAGTAAATTTTTACGGTTTGTTTTCTTTTTGTTCTTTTTATGAGACATTATGCTTCACCTTCTGTTTCGTTTCCTGTCCCAACTTCTTCTTTTTCTGCCGCTGCAACCGTAGTAAAGGTTACAATTTTAGCATCTTGGTCCAGGCGCATCACTTTAACTCCCATAGTTGAGCGACCTGTTTGTGAAATATTGGCAACGTTGGTTCGAATCATGACACCTGTATCAGTGATAATCATCAAATCTTCATCACCTTTTACAGTCATAAGACCAGCAAGGGAACCATTCTTTTCAGTAATTTTAGCAGTTTGCATCCCTTTACCACCACGACCTTTAGTTGGATATTCGGTCGCAACTGTGCGCTTACCAAATCCTTTTTCAGTGATAATAAGAACCTCGTCCTGATCTGTAATCACACTAGCACCAACAACTGTGTCTCCGTCACGAAGGTTAACACCTTTCACACCAGTGGCGACACGACTCATACCACGAACAGCTGATTGATTAAAGCGAACTGAATAACCAAACTTTGTACCAATGATAATATCCGTGTCCTCTTCTGTCAGCAAGACATTAATCAACTCATCTTCATCTTTAAGATTCAGAGCTTTAAGTCCATTTTGACGAATATTAGCAAATTCCTTAACGCTGGTTCTCTTCACAATACCATGACGAGTTGTGAAGAAAAGATAAGCATCATCGCTACGTTCAGATTCAACATTGATGATGGTCTGAATACTTTCACCTTCATCCAATTTCAAAAGATTGACAATCGGTAATCCCTTGGCTGTACGGCCATACTCAGGAATTTCATAGCCTTTCAGGCGATAAACACGGCCTTTATTTGTAAAGAAGAGTAGGTGATCATGAGTGCTAGTTGACACTAACTCTCGGACAAAATCATCATCCTTAACACCTGTACCTTGAACACCACGACCACCACGTTTTTGAGCGGTGAACTCAGCTTGGTCGAGACGTTTGATGTATCCCTTGTTAGAAAGTGTAATCAAGACATCCGTTTCTTCAATCAAATCCTCATCTTCGAGGCTTAAGACTTCACCGACCATCAATTCCGTACGACGTTGGTCACCAAATTTACGTTTAACTTCATCTAATTCATCTTTAATGATTTGAGAAACACGTTCCGGCTTAGCAAGAATATCCGCCAAATCTGCAATCAAAGCCAAGAGGTCATCATACTCAGACTGAATCTTGTCACGTTCCAAACCTGTCAAACGGCGAAGACGCATGTCTAGGATAGCCTGACTTTGACGTTCAGAAAGCTTAAACTTACTCATCAATTCAGCTTGAGCTTCCGCATCCGTTTCACTAGCACGGATGATACGAATCACTTCGTCGATATGGTCTAGCGCAATCAAGAGACCTTCTAAGATATGCGCACGCGCTTCTGCTTTTTCCTTATCAAAACGAGTACGACGAACAACCACTTCTTTTTGGTGCTCGATATAAGCATCCAAAATCTGACGAAGAGACAAAATCTTTGGTACCCCATTTTGAATAGCCAACATATTAAAACCAAAGTTGGTTTGCATCTGGGTCATCTTGAAGAGGTTATTGAGGATAACATTTGCTGAAGCATCGCGCTTAACTTCAATAACGAATCGAACTCCTTCACGGTTAGACTCATCACGGACTGCTGTAATCCCCTCAATACGTTTTTCCTGAACTAGACGAACGATGTGCTCATGCACCTTTGTTTTATTGACCATATAAGGAAATTCTGTTACAACAATGCGTTCGCGACCCGTCTTAGTTTCTTCAATTTCAGTACGTGAACGAAGGACAATAGAACCTTTACCTGTTTCATAAGCCTTATGAATGCCTGATTTCCCCATGACAAGGGCACCTGTTGGAAAATCTGGACCAGGCAAGACTTCCATCAAGTCCTTAGTGGTCACTTCAGGATTGTCCATGACCAACTTCACAGCATCAATAGTTTCACCCAAGTTATGAGGGGGAATATTGGTCGCCATCCCAACGGCAATACCAGTTGCTCCATTGACCAAAAGGTTTGGAAAACGTGCAGGCAAGACCAAGGGTTCACGTTCATTGGCATCATAGTTATCGACGAAATCAACTGTATTTTTATTGATATCACGAAGCATCTCCAGAGCAATCTTGCTCATGCGTGCCTCAGTATAACGCTGGGCGGCAGCACCATCTCCATCCATGGAACCAAAGTTTCCATGCCCATCTACAAGCATGTAACGGTAGCTCCACCATTGAGCCATGCGGACCATGGCTTCATAGATAGAGGAATCCCCGTGTGGGTGGTATTTACCCATGACGTCCCCTGTAATACGAGCAGATTTTTTATGGGGTTTGTCTGGAGTAACACCCAATTCATTCATTCCATAGAGAATCCGACGGTGAACCGGTTTCAAGCCATCTCGAACATCAGGAAGAGCTCGCGCTACGATAACACTCATGGCGTAATCGATAAAACTCGTCTTCATCTCCTTTGTCAGATTGACATTCACTAAATTTCTATCCTGCATTAATAAATGCCTCATTTCACTATTAGTAATTAACTATATTATACCATAATGTCCACTATATTTCAGGTATCTAAAACCACTAAAACGTTTACATCAAGAACTGAAATGCATATCCGTGACAAAGCTTTTTAAAAGTGATAGAATTAAAATAACTGGGGAAATCCCTGAATAAAATTAAGGAGATGTTTAGAATAATGACTTCAACTAAACAACACAAAAAAGTTATCCTTGTCGGTGATGGTGCTGTAGGTTCTTCTTACGCTTTTGCACTTGTTAACCAAGGAATTGCACAAGAGCTTGGAATTATCGAAATTCCACAATTGCATGAAAAAGCTGTTGGTGACGCGCTTGACCTTAGTCACGCCCTTGCCTTCACTTCACCTAAAAAAATCTATGCAGCTCAATACTCTGACTGTGCAGACGCTGACCTTGTTGTAATCACTGCAGGTGCGCCTCAAAAACCAGGTGAAACTCGTCTTGACCTTGTAGGTAAAAACCTTGCTATCAACAAATCAATCGTAACTCAAGTTGTTGAATCAGGTTTCAAAGGTATCTTCCTTGTTGCTGCTAACCCAGTTGACGTTTTGACTTACTCAACTTGGAAATTCTCTGGTTTCCCTAAAGAACGCGTTATCGGTTCAGGTACTTCACTTGACTCAGCTCGTTTCCGTCAAGCACTTGCTGAAAAATTGGATGTAGATGCTCGTTCAGTTCACGCTTACATCATGGGTGAACACGGTGACTCTGAGTTCGCTGTTTGGTCACACGCAAACATCGCTGGTGTAAACCTTGAAGAATTCCTTAAAGACACTCAAAATGTTCAAGAAGCTGAATTGATTGAATTGTTCGAAGGTGTTCGTGATGCAGCCTACACAATCATCAACAAAAAAGGTGCAACATACTACGGTATCGCAGTAGCCCTTGCTCGTATCACTAAAGCAATCCTTGACGACGAAAACGCAGTACTTCCACTTTCAGTATTCCAAGAAGGTCAATACGGAGTTAAGAATGTCTTTATCGGTCAACCAGCTGTTGTTGGTGCACATGGTATCGTTCGTCCAGTAAACATTCCATTGAACGACGCAGAAACTCAAAAAATGCAAGCATCTGCTAAAGAATTGCAAGCTATCATTGACGAAGCATGGAAAAACCCAGAATTCCAAGCTGCTTCTAAAAACTAATTTAGATAGAAATAACTCCTTGACTCATCAGGGAGTTATTTTTTATCTCTATCTTAACTAAACATTTTATGAAGTTTATGTAAAAAACAACATAACTTTAAAAGCTATCATGTCACAGTTTGGGCATAAATCCGAAAAACCACCAATTAGATCTATACTCACGTTACAAAAGGTCTGGAGTAAGCAGTGCTTGACGCACTTGATACTGTCGCATTAAATCGAAAGTAAAAAGTTTTGCCCCCTGGCACAAAAAAGACCTATCATACAGGCTAGAAAGCTTGATATGATAGGCTCTTTTTCATTTTGATTAGCGTACTGTGCGGATACGCATTGTATTTGTACGAACAGCTTCTCCAAGTGGTACACCAGCTACGATAACGATATCGTCACCAGATTGTACAAGACCTGCTTCAACTGCTTTACGTTCAGCGATTTCGAACATATCGTCAGTTGATGATGGAGCATCTGTCAACATTGGGATAACACCCCAGTTCAACATCAATCCACGTTCTGTCAATTCATCGAATGTCAATGCCAAGATGTCAGCATTTGGACGGTATTTAGAGATCAAACGTGCAGTGTGTCCAGTCTTAGTAAGAGTTACAACCAATTTAATATCCATTGAGTTAGTAGCATCTTTAACAGCTGAAGCCATTACTTCTGTCTTAGTGTTACGTTCGAATGAATCTGAGTTCAAACGTCCGTATTCGTTAAGAAGAGTTTGAGCGTTCTTGTCAATTGTAGCCATTGTAGTTACTGACTCAAGTGGGTATTTACCATTTGCAGACTCACCTGAAAGCATTGTTGCGTCAGTTCCATCGATAACAGCGTTAAATACGTCTGATACTTCTGAACGAGTTGCACGTGGTTTTTCAGTCATTGTTTCAAGCATGTTTGTTGCAGTGATAACAACTTTACCTGCAGCATTGACTTTAGTGATAATCATTTTTTGGTAAACTGGAACCATTTCGAATGGTACTTCGATACCCATGTCACCACGAGCGATCATGATACCATCAGCAGCTTCGATGATTTCATCCAAGTTATCGATACCTTGTTGGTTTTCGATTTTAGCGAACAATTGAACATGTCCATTTCCAGTTTCTTCACAGATTGCACGAACTTCGTTCACGTCTTTAGCAGTACGTACGAATGAAATCGCGATGAAGTTGATACCTTGTTCAAGACCGAAGCGGATATCATCGTTATCACGATCAGCAAGAGCTGGGAAAGGAATTTTAGTGTTAGGAATGTTAACACCTTTTTGTTTAGCAATTACGCCATCGTTTTCAACTTCAACTTCAAATTCACGAGTTGCATCATCTTTAGCAACCACACGAAGACCAAGTTTACCATCGTCAACCAAAACTTGACGACCAACTTCAACATCATCATAGATATCAAGAGCACCAGCAACGTTCAATGCAATCACATCACGAGTTGATTTGATTCCTTGTTTAGTTGCAACACGGATTTTCTCACCAGTTTTGTATGAATACTCTTTAGCTTCACCTTCGAACAATTCTGTACGGATTTCTGGTCCTTTTGTATCAAGAAGGAAACCAACTTTTTTACCTGCAAGTTTTTCTGCAAGTTTAACAGTTGCCATACGGTCACCTTGTTCTTGGTGGTCACCGTGTGAGAAGTTGAAACGGAATGTGTTAGCACCAGCTTCAATCAATTTGGCAATGTTTTTAGCTGAAGCTTCAACATCAAGTTTTTCACCCCAGTATCCGTCATCACCAAATTTTTTACCACCACGGATTTCTACCGCAGGTCCCAAAGTTGCAACGATTTTTACACGTTTATTCATGATTTTTGTGACTCCTTTATATATGACCTTTTTGGTCTTATTAACTAAATTATAAATTATGATAAGCTCTTATTCAAGCTAGATAGCTCAAGGTCAGCCTTGTGTGGGTTGTTAACCACAATCTTACCATCTGCAGTAAGGCTAAACAATGCTCCTTCTTCTGCAGTTCCAAGAATAGGGTTTTCAACCATTTTCTCGTTACGGATACCAACCGCAACACCACCGATACCTTCTTTAAGAAGTTTAACAGCATGTGCACCCATACGTGATGCCAAAACACGGTCACGCGCAGTTGGAGAACCACCACGTTGAATATGTCCAAGTTCTGTCACACGAAGGTCGCTTGTATCCCCAGCTTCTTTTAGTTTTTGACCAAATTCAGCCGCTGACATCACACCTTCTGCCAAGACGATGATGTTGTGTTTTTTACCACACTCATAACCACATTTAATGCTTTCTACGATATCTTCAATCTTGAATCCTTCTTCAGGAATGATGATTTCATCAGCACCAGTTGCAATACCAGCCCAAAGAGCGATATCACCTGCGTTACGTCCCATAACTTCGATAACAAAAGTACGACGGTGACTTGATGATGTATCACGAATCTTATCGATAGCGTCCATAGCAGTAGTTACCGCAGTATCAAAACCGATTGTAAAGTCAGTACCAACGATATCGTTATCGATTGTACCTGGAAGACCGATAGCTGGGAAGCCATGTTCAGTCAAACGCATAGCACCGTGGTAAGATCCGTCACCACCAATAACAACTACACCTTCAATCCCGTGTTTTTTCAATTGCTCAATCCCTTTAAGTTGCCCTTCAAGTTGAGCGAACTCTGGGTAGCGAGCTGAGTGAAGGAAAGTACCACCACGAGAAATGATGTCTCCTACTGAAGCTGCATCTAGGGGATGAATTTCACCGGCAACCATACCAGCATATCCATCATAGATACCAAACACTTCCATTCCTTCTGAAATTGCTTGACGAACAACTGCACGAATGGCAGCGTTCATACCAGGGGCGTCTCCACCACTAGTCAAAACAGCAATACGTTTCATATTGGTTATGCTCCTTTTTCTTTTAACATTCTTACTGATTATACCACATTTACGTTGAAAATTCTTCTATTTTCCGTAATTTTAGCGATAAATCGTTTTCATAACGATTCCATTCAATTTCGCCTCTAATTCATCAGATTTAGCTACAAAATGGTTTGGAGAAACAATTGTTCTCTGCTCCTCTTCATACCTGATAATGACTGGGATTGGGCCTTTATACTGGTCTAAAATACGTGACATTTCTTGATCCGAGTCATGATTTTTCACCTGAATCCAAAAGCGTTCAGCCACTGCTTCTCTTATTTCTTGTGCAATCATTTGCAGACGGCCATCACGTGATTGGACTTTCCCTTTGATATAGTAGAAAGCTCCCTCTCTCACTTCTTGTCCAACCTGTCTATATAAATCTGAAAAAAGGGTAACATCTAATTTTTTCTTACTGTCATCCACCTGTAAGAAAGCCATATTTTCACCCTTTTTGGTACGAATTACTTTTATCTTCTGAACTTCAACCAATATAATAGCATAGCTATTTTCTGACAAACTACTAATAGGAGTAATCGGATAAATAGCCTTACTTGCAATAGCTTGTAGAGGATGTTTGCTCACGCCTACTCCTAGGAGCTCTTGTTCCATGTAGAATTTTTCTTGGTCCGTCCAGTCCTCCGAATCTTGCCAACTATAGATGGTCTCTCCAAATAAGCTTCCTAATACTTTCACAAATTCAAATAGATTAGCTAAATTATTGAATACTTTTTGACGATTTTTTTCAAATGAATCGAAAAGACCAACTTTTACCAAAGGTTCCAGCAAGGGAAGTTTCAAATAATTCTCAGGTAGTTTAGCTAAAAAATCTTCAATGTTAGAATAGGGTCTATTTTCAATAATCCAAAGTGCCAAATCCTTGCTGAGCCCCTTAATCGATTTCAATCCTAGATAGATGGCCTTGTTGGCAATTTTATCATGATAAGGAATGGTGTTAATTGACAGAGGGACTACTTCAAATCCTGCTTCTAGGGCATCCATTAAGTAATCACTGTTGGCAGAATTCAACATGATCTGATAAAAAATCGCTGGATAATGTGTTTTGAAATAGGCCAACTGGAAAGCCAAGGCTGAGTATGCATAGGCATGAGAACGGTTAAAACCATAACCTGCAAACTTCTCCATGACATCAAAGACCTGCTCTGCCTTTTCCGCAGTATGACCAGCTTCTATGGAGCCTTGAATAAAGGAAGTCCTCATCTCATGCATAGCAGAGGCATCCTTTTTACCCATAGCTCGACGCAAAATATCGGCCTTCCCAAGACTAAATCCAGCAAATCGCTGAGCAACCTGCATAACCTGCTCCTGATAGAGCATAATGCCATAAGTTGGAGCCAAAATATCCTCCAGATCTGGATCCAGAACCGTCACTTCTTCTTGCCCATGCTTTCTAGCTACAAAATTATTGATATAATCACTAGCACCTGGTCGATTTAGGGAAGTAGTTGCTACGACATCTTCAAAACAGACTGGCTGCACACGCTTGAGTAGGCGAATAGCACCAGGTTGTTCAAATTGAAAGATACCTTTTGTATTACCAGAAGCAAAAAGAGCTAACGTTTCTTTGTCTTCCAAATCAATTTCTTCTATTTTTATATGAATACCTTCTGTTTCAGCAAGCAACTCTTGCATTTTCTGGACAAAGGTCAAATTTCGTAGCCCCAGAAAATCCATCTTCAAAAGTCCACTCGCTTCGACTCCATGAGCATCATATTGAGTCAGTGGAATTTCGTCACCATGCTTTAGAGGGATGTAATTGGTCAAATCTTGGTCACTGATTACAACACCAGCTGCATGGACAGAGGTTTGTCTTGGATAGCCCTCAATCTTGCAAGCAATCTCAAAGGCTTTTTGGTATTCTAACTTACTATTAATTTGCTGACGAAACTGGAGATTCCCCTCATAGGCTGACTTGAGATTATCACGAAAACTAATTTTCTTGGTAATTGCAGATAATTCATACTCTGGCACACCAAAGCGCTTCAAGACATCTCGCAAAGCTTGTTTGGCACCAAAGGTTGAAAAAGTAACGATTTGAGCCGCATGTTTACTGCCGTATTTATTGCCAACATATCTGATAAAATCTGGACGATAAATATCAGGAATATCGATATCAATATCAGGCATAGTATAACGTTCACGATTGAGGAAGCGTTCAAAAATCAGATTCTTCTCTACTGGGTCAATCCCTGTAATGTCTAAAGCATAGGAAACCAAGCTACCTACTGCAGAACCCCGTCCCATTCCCATATAATAGCCATTCGAACGTCCAAAACGCAACAAATCCCAGACAACCAAGAAATAATCGTCAAAGCCCATATCATGAATAACAGCCAATTCTTGGTCTAGACGGTCTTGATATTCTTTACCAGTCACCCCCTTCTGAACAAGCCCCAATTCAGCGCGTTCTCTCAACTCTTCTACTGCTGGTCTAGCAGGATTAAAGCGAGGCAGTTTTAGACTAGTATCCAAGTCATAAGAAATGCCTGAAATAAGCTTTTCTAAATTGTCCAAGGCTTGAGGAAAACGTTCTTGGAATAGTTTCTCTAAAGAACTTGCTGATATAAAGACATCTTGTCGTGAGCGCAAGGGAACTTCTCTAAGGGAGAGATTTTCTTTAATCGCTGTTAAAACTTGCAGAATTTCTCTATCCTTACTTTCAAAGGCATTGACCCGACATAGTGGCAAAATTGGATGGTGAAATTCGCTGGACAGTGTTTCTGGGTAAACCCCTATATAGTAATCACAGCCTAGATTTAACAACTCAAGTTCTTCAAAATAAGGTACAATTACAGCAATATCTTCAAGATACTGAGACAGAACCGACCAAGTTTTCTCCCCCTGCATCTTAGCTGTTGAAAGTTTCATCAACTGCTGGTAGCCCACACTAGATAGAGCTAAAAAGCGCAGATTCACATCTTTATCATCTACAAGGACATTCATTTCAAGCCCTAACAAAGGATGAATTCCATATTTTTTTGTAACCTCTAGAAAGTCGAAAGCCCCATAAAGATTGTCAATATCCATCATAGCCAGATGAGTGTATCCATAGTCTTTTGCTACTCTCACATACTTGTCAATTGAAATGACACTCTCCATAAAACTATAGACTGTTTTTGTATCTAGTTGTGCGATCAATTTACACTTCTCCTCTATCGTTCTCACTATATTATACCATTTTCTTTAAATTTCTATTACTATTACTGATGCTTTAATATCTAATAACTCAAATCATAGTTGACTAGACGATCCTTGCCCGATTTTCAACAGCATCGATAATATTTTTGTATTTAAGCTTATCATTTTACTTGTTTATTTCATAAGTACTTATTTTTATTTATTATAATTTCTGTTAATTTTTATAGTTTCTTTTCTCTCTATTTTTTGATATAATAACCTTAATATATTTCATAAATAGGAGGTTTTATGCGTTTTAATCAATTCAGCTATTTTGCGCTACCTAGAGATACAATTATCTTTGAATTAAAAAAGTATGGATTCGATTTACCGGTCAACATTACAAATAAAAAAACGCTTGAAGCGTTTCTTATTCGTTTCTTTTTTAATTACAAAGATAGCACCTATCCCCTATCCAGTTTAGCAGTTGATAAAGAAACTGACTTACTGACATTTTTTCAGTCAGACAAAGAACTGACTGCAGATATTTTCTATACTGTAGCCTTTCAACTCTTAGGTTTTTCCTACTTGATTGACTTTGAAGACAGTGATGTTTTTCGTAAAGAGACTGGTTTTCCCATTGTATATGGTGACTTGATTGAAAATTTCTATCAGTTACTCAATACTCGCACCAAAAAGGGAAATACTCTTATCGACCAACTTGTCAGTGACGGTCTTATTCCTGAGGATAATGACTATCACTACTTTAACGGTAAGAGTTTGGCTACTTTTTCTAGCCATGATGCCATTCGAGAAGTCGTTTACGTTGAGTCTCGTGTCGATACTGACCAAAAAGGTCTTCCAGACTTAGTCAAGGTTAGCATTATTCGTCCTCGTTTTGATGGAAAAATCCCTGCTATCATGACAGCCAGTCCCTATCATCAGGGAACAAATGACAAGGCTAGTGACAAGGCTCTCTACAAGATGGAGGGCAATCTCGAGGTTAAACCTGCTCACAAGATTGAGCTAGAGGAACCTCAACTAAATCTCGTCCAACCTCAAGGTCAAGCTGAGCTTGTGTCAGAAACTGAGGAAAAGCTAACGCACATCAACGCTAGCTATACTCTCAACGACTACTTCCTTCCACGAGGTTTTGCCAATCTGTATGTCTCAGGTGTTGGTACCAAAGACTCTACTGGTTTCATGACTAACGGAGACTACCAGCAAATCGAGGCTTATAAAAATGTCATCGATTGGCTTAATGGCCGTTGCCGTGCTTTTACTGACCACACGCGCCAACGTCAAGTCAAGGCTGACTGGTCAAATGGAAAAGTAGCTACAACTGGACTTTCCTATCTAGGTACCATGTCCAATGGTCTTGCGACTACAGGTGTAGATGGTTTAGAGGTTATTATTGCCGAGGCTGGTATTTCTTCGTGGTACAACTACTACCGTGAAAACGGTCTGGTAACTAGCCCAGGTGGTTATCCAGGTGAGGACTTTGACTCCCTTGCAGAACTAACCTACTCTCGTAATCTCTTGGCTGGCGACTATATTCGTGGTAATGAAGATCACCAAACTGACTTAGAAAAAGTAAAAAAGCAGTTAGATCGCAAATCTGGTGACTATAATCAGTTTTGGCATGACCGCAATTATCTGCTCAATGCTCATAAGGTAAAGGCAGAGGTTGTCTTTACTCATGGTTCACAGGATTGGAATGTCAAACCACTTCATGTTTATCAGATGTTTCACGCCCTTCCTGATAATATAAATAAGCACCTCTTTTTCCATAATGGTGCCCATGTTTATATGAATAACTGGCAGTCCATTGATTTCCGTGAGTCCATGAATGCCTTATTGACTAAGAAATTACTGGGAGAAGATACAGATTTTCAACTCCCTACTGTCATTTGGCAGGATAATACAGCTCCTCAGACTTGGTTATCACTTGATACCTTCGGTGGGCAAGAAAACTTTGAAACTTTCGCACTTGGTCAAGAAGAGCAAGTTATTCAAAACCTGTACTCAGATAAAGATTTTGAGCGTTATGGTAAGACATACCAGACCTTCAATACAGAACTCTATCAAGGGAAAGTCAATCAGATTACTATTGACCTTCCTATAACCAAAGATCTTCACTTGAACGGTCGTGCTCAGCTCAATCTACGTATCAAATCCAGCACAAACAAGGGGCTCTTATCAGCTCAACTGCTAGAATTTGGACAGAAAAAATACCTACAACCTTATCCAGCTGTTTTAAGTGCTAGAACTATTGACAACGGTCGCTACCATATGTTGGAAAATCTCTGTGAATTGCCTTTTCGTGAAAATGCACATCGCGTCGTGACAAAAGGCTACCTCAATTTGCAAAATAGAAATGGTTTACTGTCAGTAGAGGATATTAAGGCAGATGAGTGGATGGATATCCAATTTGAACTGCAACCAACTATTTATAAGTTAAAAGAAGGAGATACTCTTCGTCTAGTCCTCTATACTACTGACTTTGAAATCACAATTCGTGACAATACCGCTTACCACCTGACTGTTGATCTTGAACAGTCTAGTCTTATCCTACCTTGTCAAAAGGTATAATATATTAGAATTTCAATACGGAACTATTTCCACTTGAACAGTTGAAACAAACATAAACTTTGGGTCAACTTCAATCCCAATATGGGCTTATGATAGGTCTACACGGGAGCTTAGACAAAAGATACTAAGACCCTAACCAACATATGTACTCATTAATAACACTCGCTACCACTCCACATGTTGGACAATCTCTGTGAATTGACATTAATCGTAAATTCACAAGAAGTCGTGACAAAAGGCTACCCTAATTGAATGATTTACTGTTAGTAGAGGACACCAATGTAGATAAACGGATAGATACCCAATTCATCTACACCCAACTAGTGACAAGTTAAAAGAAGGAGATTTCCTCCGTATAGTTCTCTATACTACTGACTTTGAAATCATCATACGTGACAATACCGCTTACCACCCGACTGACGTTCTCGTTCAGTCCACGCTTTCTGTACCTTGTACAAGGAGTAATATTTTATGAATAAATCTGAACACCGACACCAACTCATACGCGCTCTTGTTGCAAAAAACAAGATTCATACACAGGCTGAGCTGCAAGCCCTTCTTGCTGATAACGACATTCAAGTTACCCAGGCAACTCTCTCACGCGACATCAAAAATATGAACCTGTCAAAAGTACGAGAAGAAGACAACTCTTACTACGTGCTCAATGCAGGTTCAACCTCAAAATGGGAAAAACGTCTCGAAATTTATATGGAAGATGCTCTTGTCTTGATGCGTCCAGTTCAACACCAAGTCCTACTAAAAACCCTTCCTGGGCTTGCTCAATCCTTTGGTTCTATCATTGATGCTTTGAGCTTCCCTGACGCTATCGCTACCCTCTGTGGCGATGATGTCTGTCTGGTCATCTGTGAAGATATAGAAGCTGCTCAAAAATGCTTTGAAGAACTGAAAAAATTCGCTCCACCATTTTTCTTTGAAGAATAAAAAAATTCCGTGTCTAATCTGGCACGGAATCTTTTTATCTATTTTACTGAGATGGATTGTCTTTTTTAGTTCGTGCCAATCTCAGGGCACGATTTGGATTGAGACGATTAAACAGTTCTTCCAATTTCTTTTCATTCCAAACATCTGCGGCGGAAACAAAATTGCCATCAGCATCTCGGAAAGATATCGGTTTATCTCCCATACCAGTCTCCTAGTCTACAAATTCAAACTCAAATTTACCAATGCGGACCAAGTCCCCATCTTTAGCACCACGCGCACGAAGGGCTTCATCAACCCCCATACCACGAAGCTGGCGAGCAAATTTCATGACTGATTCGTCACGATCAAAGTTGGTCATATTAAAGAGTTTCATGAGTTTTTCACCAGAAAGTACCCATGTCGCATCGTCATCACGACTAATTTCAAAGGCTTTTTCTTCCTCGTCAAATCCATAATAAGCTTCTTCTTCCATATCTGACTCATCATAGAGCAAGAATTCTGGTGTCTTATCTAACAATTCAGCTGTAGCATCTAAAAGTGTAGCCAGACCTTGCTTGGTCAAACCAGATATTGGGAAAATAGCTGGTAACTCTTCAAATTCATCGTAGTTTTCAGCCAATTTTTTCTTAAATTCTTTAAGATTTTCCTGACTCTCAGGCATGTCCATCTTATTAGCCACAATAATCTGTGGACGCTCCATGAGACGGAGGTTATAAGACTCTAACTCCTTATTGATAGCTAAGTAGTCCTCATAAGGATCACGTCCTTCGCTAGCTGACATATCAATGATGTGAAGGATGACACGTGTACGCTCGATGTGACGGAGGAACTGAGTTCCCAAACCAACACCTTGACTAGCGCCTTCAATCAAACCTGGTAGATCGGCTACTGCAAAGGATTCACCTGATTGGGTACGAACCATACCTAAATTTGGCACAATGGTCGTAAAGTGGTAGGCACCAATTTTAGGTTTAGCTGAGGTAATAACACTTAAAAGTGTTGATTTCCCTACAGATGGGAAACCTACTAAACCAACATCTGCCAAGATTTTTAGTTCCAATTGTAACTCACGTTCCTGACCTGGTTCTCCATTTTCAGAGATTTCTGGAGCAGGATTTTTTGGGGTTGCAAAGCGGATGTTTCCACGTCCACCACGTCCACCGTGGGCCACGATAAATTCTTGACCGTGTTCAATCAAATCTGTCAAGACCTTGCCAGTCTCTGCATCACGCACAGTCGTACCTTGCGGCACTCGAACTCTGAGGTCCTCTGCACCACGACCATGCATCCCTTTGGTCATTCCTTTTTCACCAGAATCAGCCTTAAAATGACGGTTATAACGGAAATCCATCAAGGTACGTAGTCCTTCGTCTACAACGAAGACGACATTCCCTCCACGTCCACCATCACCACCCCAAGGACCGCCATTAGGGACATATTTTTCACGACGAAAGGCAACCATGCCATCGCCACCATTACCAGCCTTGACCTTAATCTTGGCCGTATCTAAAAACATACTCATTTTTTCTTCTCACTTTAAAAAAGGGCTGGGAAATCCCAGTCACTAAATTTTCTTGAATCTATTTTATAGATTACTGAGGGCACCAATTGCAGTTGCAAAAATTCCCAATAAACTTGCTACTAGCATGATAATCACGATAAACAAGGTTATTTTCTCAAACATAGTTTTTTTACGATTTCCATTATCTCCAAATGCCATTTTTCTCTCCTTCGTTACATTCTATTTTCTATTATCTTAGCATGAATTTAGCTAGTTTTCAATAGTCAGTTGCTACTGGTGCGATAATCCATAAAATGATATAAGCTACAATTCCAGCTCCATAACCAAAAGCAAGAACACCCCATATTCACGAACAATAGTGGGATCCATATCAAAATAATGAGCCACTCCAGCACAAACACCAGCAATCTTTTTGTCACGACCACTTCTCATTAATTGTTTTTTCATAGCTGTTCCTCTTTCTATTCTTCACGGTCTTTCCAATAATCTCTGATGCTGATTAACTGTGTTTTTGAAGCCCTCAGCATTCGTCTAGAGCCTTTTACAGGCACAGCAACCACCTGTTGCGGTAAATACAAAACTGTCTTAAAGATACGCTGGCTGACCGTATCATCTTTTGCTAAATCTTTCTGGAAATTATTTGAAATAATAGCATCCAGATAAAATTCATGCACCCGTTTTCCAAAGTTCTCAGCTGAAATCTCGTATAATTTAGCTGATAAGGTATGCTCATTCATGTCTGGCGTTGCAATCAGGGCTTCTAAAATAGCCCCAGCCAAATCATGTTCACCGTAGTATAATGTTCCAAACATCTTATCATTGATCAGATTGTCCAGATAAGGATTTCCGTGAGCAATAACTGGCGTTCCACTGGCCAAGCTTTCCAAGTATGTCAAACCCTGCGTCTCACTCGTCGATGCTGAGATGAAGAAATCCGCTGCCTTATAGTAAAGAGCCGTCTCACTAGGAGCAATCATCCCTGTAAAGACAACAGAGTCTTGAATCTCTAGTTTCTGGGCTTGCTCTTTAAGGTCATTCAGATAAGGGCCATCCCCAGCTACCACCAGTTTGACCTTGTCTTCTTCTTTCAGAACTTCTGCAAAAGCTGCTAAAACTGCTTGAATATTTTTTTCATAAGAAATTCTGGAAAGACTCAGTAACATCTGTTCATCATCTTGAATCCCTAATTTACTACGCAGTTCTTTTAAATTTTCTTGCTTGATTTCTGGACGCTCAAACTTGGCTAATTCAATCCCAGTTGGAATGACCCGTTTTTCAACCTTGACCTTATAGTCAGATAGCAAATCACGGACAATCTCACTCGGGCAAATAACCCCATCCACGTCATGAAGGAAACCTCTGACCAGATACTTGACCATGCTAGGACGAATCAACATCCCCTTGGCAATATAATGCACATAGTCTTCATACTGGGTGTGATAGGTATGGATGACTGGGATTTTCAGTTCACGCGCAATCCAAATTCCCAACAGGCCAAGAGAAAATTCTGTCTGAGTGTGGATAATATCTAGCTGATATTGTTTGGCAATTTCTAGCGCCTTGCTAAAACCTCGGTAGGCAAAGCGGCGATCTTTAAAAGCAAAAAAGGGTACACTTGGAATGCGGATAATTTGCCAATCTTCATAGCGATTGACATCCTTATCAGTCGTCGTAAAGATAAAAACTGCATGTCCTTGCTTTTCAAGTTCTGTTTTCAAGGTTCGAATACTAGTCGCAACACCAGAAACCTGAGGAAAATAGGTATCTGTAAATAAACCAATTCGCATAGATTACCTCACTTTTTACTTTCTCCCTAAAGCGGCTTGTTTCTCATAAAAGTCCAACCAAATTTGTAAGAGATGCTCTTCAGAATACTCTCTGGAAATATTCTTAGCTTTTTCTTTGAGGTCTTTTAAGGCAGCAGGATTTGCTTGATATTCTAAAATAGCCTCTTTCATCTCTTCTCTATCTGCTGTCGCCCGATAATTTCCCTCTAAAATCACCTTATAAAGATCCAAATCACGTAGCATAATAGGAGCCTCACAACTGGCAGCTTCTAGAATAGTCATCGGAAAAAGTTCATTGTAACTAGGCAACAAGAAAAGATCTGCTAAGGCATACAATTCGCGCATCCGCTCTGGTGACACGATACCTGGAAAAATCAAATTCTTAGGAGGATTTTCCATTATTTTCTTGTAGCGCTCATAACCATCTGTCATGCCACCAAAAGAGAAACCACCAGCCCAGATAAAGGTAATCTGAGGCAATTCCTCAGCCAGACGGATAAAATCATCAATCCCTTTGCGTTTCTGAACTTGACCAGCACCTACTACGATAAACTGATTGTCACTAAGACCTAGCTCTGTTCGCAGACTCGCTACCTCTTCTTGTGGAAGAGGATGCCATTTTTCCTTATTGACAAAGTTAGGAATATAGGTCACTTTTTCACGTGGAATACCAGCTGCCACCAAATCCTCGATAAACATAGGATTAACCACAACCAGGTGCTCCATCCGGTTGTAAAAAGAAAATACATAGCGCTTAACAATTCCCTTTAAGAAAAATGGAATTTTCAAACTCCCCTCAAGTGTATCAGGTAAGAAATGCACGTAGCCAATTTTTCTCCCTGAGCGTTTCTTTTGGAAGGTTGATAAATAATAGGGTAAATCAATTGTATGAAAGTGAGTCACATCTGCCTCGATTGGAAGATTTTCTGTAACAATCAATTGATCCTTGGCATCACGGTGAAGAAGACGAACTAATTCACGGTAAGCACCTGAGACTCCCTGCCCTGCTACTTTCTCACTTGAACTCAACATATTGATGCGTAATTTCTTTTTTTCCATAACTACTATTATATCATTTTCTTTGAATAAAATCAGCAAAAGAAAGGAGAGACTAGAGGAAAAGAGGGGGAAATTTCCTCATTTTCCAATGGTCTCTCACATGTTTTTATAGGTTTACTTAATGCCTAGGGCAATGCGTGCATAGCGACTCATTTTTTCAACTGTCCAGGCTGGATACCAGACTAATTTAACCTCAGTATCCGTTACTTCTGGTACCTCTGTCATAGCATCATAAATCTGGTCCGTCAAAAGGTCTGCTAGGGGACAACCCATGGTTGTCAAAGTCATATCAATCTCTGTTTGACCTGTGTCACCGTCAAAACGAATCTCATAGATTAAACCAAGGTTGACAATATCGATTCCCAACTCAGGGTCGATGACTTCTTCCAAGGCTGATAAAATTCTTGTTTTGATATTTTCAATTTGCTCTTCTGTATAAGCCATATTTTTCCTCACTATTAGTCTTCAATAAAATCACGAAGCGGTTTGCTGCGACTTGGTTGACGAAGTTTTCTCAAAGCCTTGGCTTCAATCTGACGGATACGCTCACGGGTTACATTAAAGACTTTACCTACATCTTCAAGGGTCCGCATTTTACCATCATCTAGTCCAAAACGTAGACGCAAGACGTTTTCTTCACGGTCTGTAAGAGTATCCAAGACCTCATCCAGCTGCTCACGCAAGACGATACGAGTTGTGTAGTCCACTGGATTTTCAATCACTTCATCTTCGATAAAGTCCCCAAGGTGGCTATCATCCTCTTCACCGATTGGTGTTTCAAGCGATACTGGCTCTTGGGCAATCTTCAAGATTTCACGTACCTTGTCAGGAGTCATATCCATACGTTCAGCGATTTGTTCTGGCGTTGGATCTTGTCCCAATTCTTGAAGGAGATTACGTTGTTCACGAACCAATTTATTAATGGTTTCAACCATGTGAACAGGGATACGGATGGTACGAGCTTGGTCCGCAATAGCACGAGTGATAGCCTGACGAATCCACCAAGTTGCGTAAGTTGAGAACTTGAATCCTTTAGAATAGTCAAACTTGTCAACCGCCTTCATCAAGCCCATGTTCCCTTCTTGAATCAAGTCAAGGAACTGCATACCACGGCCGACATAACGCTTGGCAATGGAAACAACCAAACGAAGGTTGGCTTCCGCAAGACGTTGTTTGGCTTCGATATCACCAGCTTCAACTGCTAGTGCCAATTCTTTCTCCTCTTCATTGGTCAAGAGAGGTACGACCCCGATTTCTTTCAAGTACATACGGACAGGGTCATTAACCTTAGCCGAAGTTGAACCAATCAAGTCCTCATCACTGAGTTCTGGCTCTTCTTCAGTGCTAAGAACACGCGCACTTGGATTTCCTTCGTTATCTGTGATAGAAATCCCTGCATCCTGAATTCGTTGCAAGAGATCTTCAATCCCATCAGCATCCAAGGTAAAAGGAATCACCAGACTTGCATTAATTTCATCATCAGTTGCTGTCCCTTTTTGTTTATGATTACGGATAAATTCTGCTACTTGTACATCAAATGTTGTTACTTCTTTTTGTTTTGTTGCCATTATTACTCCATTCTTCTCTTTTGGGAAATTAAACGTTCCAATTCTTCTAGGGCTGTGTCTGTATCTCCTACATGGCTCGCTTCCTGCACCTTCTTTTTGATTCTCATATTGTCCTGATTCAAGAGAGCCTTGTTTCGAGTCATTTCTACTTCACTAAGTTCCTGAGGTGACATCTCAGCAGGCAAATCCTGAGCTAAGACTTGGTACCAAGCTCTTTCAACTTCATCTGTCTGTTCTGCTAAAACTTCCGGAGGAAGATTTCCATACTGGCCAAGCAAGTCATATAAGACCTGAAATTCAGGTGTGTCAAATGCAAAGTCTTCCCTTAAACGGTAATCGTTCAAAACAAGAGGAGATTCCATCATTCGATAAAGTAGATGAGCTTCTGCTCTCATAATAGCTGATAACTGCTTGGTGACAGGCATAGTGATTGACGTCGGTCTGGAAATACCTTCCATGCGATTCTGCCTTTGTGCCTGACGACTCTCATTAACAATCTGCTCAATCTGGGCATAATCAAAGGACGCCAGACTGTCAGCTAAAATATGTATATAGCTGTTTTGAGCAGTAATAGATTTTTCTTGAACAATCAAGGGAGCTATTTTTTCAATAAACTCAATCTGTGCCTGCAGATTTTCACTGTTTTCAGGCTTATACTGATGAATGTAAAACTCAATCGGACTAATACGAGTTTTCGTTAACAGATAGGCCAAGTCTTCTGGTCCATTTTTTTGTAGATACTCATCTGGATCCAAGTTATCAGGCATGCTAACGATTTGCACAGGCATATCACCAATTTCGTCCAGCGCTTTCAATGTCGCGGCTTGCCCAGCCTTATCACCATCATAAACAAGAACCAACTTCTTGGTTAACCTTTTCAGATGCTCAACATGCTCACGACTTAAGGCCGTTCCCATAGACGCTACAGCATTTTCTATTCCAGCCCGATAGGCTGCGATGACATCCATGAATCCTTCCATCAGATAAATCTCACTGGCTTTTCCAGAAGATTTTTTAGCCCTATCCATATGATATAATTCGTAACTTTTGTTAAAAATTGCAGTCGATCGGCTATTTTTATACTTAGAAGTTTGTGAATCCGTTTTCTGCCAGATACGACCTGAGAAGGCAATAACCTTTCCTTGGTCATTTGTCAGGGGAAACATGATCCGATTGTGAAAAGTGTCTACAAATTGATTGGCATCTGATAGGTAAAATAGCCCTGAATCTAGAAAATCCTCATCACGATACTGACCAGACAAACGTTGATAGAGATAGTTTCGTTCTGGAGGTGCTAAACCAATCCGAAAATGCTTGAGCACTTCATCTGTCAAACCACGCTGATAAAGGTAGTTTCTGGCCTCTTCCCCCATGGTAGTTGTCATGAGAATAGCATGATAAAATTTGGCAGCATCTTCATGCATATCATAAAGAGCTTGGTGGGGTGAAGCTGGCTTCTGCTCACTATAAAGCGGTTTTTCCACCTCTATCCCGACACGCTGACCTAAGATTTGGACAGCCTCCATAAAGGGAACTCCTTGGTACTCCTCGATGAACTTAAAGACATCACCTGAGCGACCACAACCAAAACAGTGGTAAAACTGCTTGTCCTCTACAACGTTGAAAGAAGGTGTTTTTTCACCATGAAAAGGACAGAGCCCTAGATAGTTCCGTCCTGCCTTTTGTAAAGAAATCACATCTCCTATGACTTCCACAATGTTGGCATTGTTTTTGATTTCTTCAATGACTTGTTTGTCAACCATACACAATACCTCCATGTTATCATAGTTTACTTTATATAGTATACTTTATTTCAGAAAAAAAGTAAACCATTTCACTCATTTTCCCTACTTTATTCAAAGAGTTGATAATAATCAGAGATTTTCATTTTTGCTTTTTCTTCTTGTTTCAAATCTTGGATGATTCGTCCTTCTTTCATGACAATTAAACGATTGCCATATTTGAGAGCATCTTCCATATGGTGGGTAATCATAAGCGCTGTCAGCTGGTCTTTCTTGACAAATTCATCTGTCAACTCCATGAGTGCGACACTTGTCTTTGGATCAAGGGCTGCAGTATGCTCGTCTAACAAGAGCAACTCAGGTCGCTTCAAGGTTGCCATCAAGAGACTCAAAGCCTGTCTTTGTCCACCAGATAAGAACTCAATCGGTGTATTCAAGTGTTTCTCAAGACCGTTTCCCACTTTTTCAATAGTTGCCTGAAACTCATCCTTATAGCTAGCCAGACGTCTCGGAAACAGTCCACGCTTTTCACCACGAAACTTGGCAATCAAAAGATTTTCAGCCACCGTCATACGAGGAGCTGTCCCCATCTTGGGATCTTGGAAGACTCGAGACAGATACTTAGCCCGCTTCTCTGGTGAAAACTTGGTAACATCTTCACCCAAAATACGGATGGTTCCACTGGTTAATGACAAGGTTCCTGCAATAGTGTTAAAGAGAGTTGATTTCCCAGCACCATTTCCACCTAAAATCGTGATGAAATCCTGTTCAAAAATTTCTAAGGAAACATCATTTAAGATAATCTTTTCTTCATCAAAGCCATTTTTAACGACTTTGGTTGCATTTTTTAATTCTACAATTGCTGTCATTTGCTTAATTTGGCTCCTTTCAAGATTGTTTGCTTAAATGTTGGAATCATGAGGCAGACTGCTAAAATCACGGCGCTGTACAAACGAAGGTAACTTGTATTAAAGCCAAGCGCAATAACTGCCCACACTAAGAATTGATAAGCGATAGAACCTACAACGATGGCAACCAGACGCTCTGCCAAGCTCAAACTCTTGAAAATAACTTCTCCAATAATCAAACTTGCAAGACCTACAACGATAACCCCGATTCCTCGAGATACATCGGCATACCCTTCTTGCTGGGCAATAAGAGCCCCTGCAAGGGCAATCACACCATTTGATAAGACCAAGCCCATGAGCTCCATGCGTCCAGTATGAATCCCGAAACTTCTAGCCATATCAGGATTGTCACCTGTAGCAATATAGGCTTGTCCGAGTTTGGTATCCAAGAAAAAGAGCATGAGAGCAATAACAAGACTGACAAAGATGAGACCTGTCAAGAGTTGGTTCAAATCTGAATCAAAAGGCAAAACATCCTGGATTTGCTTGGTTCCAAGCAATCCTAAATTTGCACGTCCCATAATCAAGAGCATGATAGAGTGACAGGAAGTCATCACCAAAATCCCTGAGAGCAAGGTTGGGATCTTCCCTTTTGTATAAAGAAGTCCTGCTGCCATTCCAGCCAAACAACCTGCTCCTACAGCAACAAGAGTCGCTAAAAATGGGTTCACTCCTTTGGTTATCAAAGTGACAGCAACAGCTCCCCCAAGAGGGAAGGAACCTTCTGTTGTCATATCTGGAAAGTTCAAAATCCTAAATGTCATAAAGATCCCCAGACCTAAAATAGCCCAGACAAATCCTTGAGAAATAATAGATAATATCATCTGTTTCTTAACCTTTTCTATATGATTTCTATTGTAAAAAATTGGAGGAGATGTCCCCAACTCCTCCATTTTAGATTATTCAATCACTTGTCCTGCTTCTTTTAGAACAGATTCAGGAATCGTAATACCTAATTCTTGTGCCAATTTTTTGTTAATCACTGACTTACCAGTTGAAAAGACATTGACTGGAGTATCAGCTGGTTTTGCACCTTTCAAAACTTGAGCAATCATTTTACCTGTTGCCACACCAAGGTCATGTTGGTCAACTACAACGGATGCCAAACCACCTGCTTCTACCATGGCAGTCGCGCTTGGATAAATTGGTTTCTTAGCTGATTGGTTGCTTGATACAACTGTTGAGAAGGCTGAAGCAATGGTGTTATCGATTGGAACCCAGATAGCATCGACCTTGCTAGTCATAACATTAACTGTTGAAGCAATTTCATTTGTTGAAGGAACTGCAAATGTTTCCACTGTCAAACCTGCTTTTTCAGCATAAGCCTTAAATTCTTCGACCTGTGTTTTTGAATTGTCTTCGCTGCTTGAATAAAGAGCTCCGATTGTTTTCACATTTGGTGTGAGAGCTTTGATGAGTTCAACTTGTTGTTGAGCTGGATTGTGGTCAGATACCCCTGTGATGTTGCCACCTGGTTTTTTCAAATCTTTGACCAAGTTAGCACCAATTGGGTCTGTAATAGCAGCCATGATAACCGGTAGATCTTTTGTGGCACTAGCCAAACCTTGAGCAGCTGGTGTTGCAATACCAACCACAAGGTCATTCCCATTTGCAACCAATTGTTTACTCATTGTCGCAACCTTACTTTGGTCACCTTCTGAGTTCATAAAATCGATTTTAACTTGATCATCTTTATATCCTTCTTCTGCAAGTCCATCTTGGATCCCTTTATAAATCAAATCAAGAGATGGATGGCTCACAAACTGAAGAACACCAACTTTGGCAACTTTCTTCTCATTCTTAGCTTCTGGTTTATTCATTGAAGAATAAATCAAGCTTCCTGCTACTAAGACTGCTAAGGCAGCGATAATTCCAATTAAACGTTTATTTTTCATTCTATTTCTCCTTTTTATTCCTTTAAAATACTTCACTTATCTAATACTCTTCGAAAATCTCTTCAAACCACGTCAGCTTCACCTTGCCGTACTCAAGTACAGCCTGCGGCTAGCTTCCTAGTTTGCTTTTTGATTTTCATTGAGTATAAACAAGTGACGCCATCGCTTTCTTTCCATACTAACCTCCATCAAAAAAGTCCTCACACAAAAAACTTGTGTGAGGACGTCGATGCGCGGTACCACCTCAATTATAGGGAATTCCCCTATCGCTCTGTCTCGCAATAACGAGATGCACTGTAAGGTGTGCTCACCGAATTTTTATGATTTCAAATTCTAAATAACATTCAGCCCAATTTTCATCATCATCACTTATCTGTTTTCAGCTACCACAGACTCTCTAAAAAGTTTGAATGATTACTTTTCTGAATGGTTAAATTATATCATTTTTCAACTACTTGTCAAGACTCTTTTAGCATTTTTTTGAACTATTCAAAAACTTCCCCTATAGAAAAGAGGAAGCTTGATAGGTATCAGCCTGAATTACGCAATCCTGTTGCAATTCCGTTGATGGTTGTATGGATTAATTTTTCTTGATCGCTTGATAATTCTCCTCGGCGTTGACGTTTAATCAACTCCAACTGGATATAGTTGAGAATATTAAAGTAAGGCATACGGTAATCCAAACTTGCTTTTAGATATGGATTTTCAGCCAAGAGTTCATCATAACCTTCGATAGCCAAGATAACTTCCTTGGTGACTTGCCATTCATTTAGAATAGTCTCATAGATTGCTTTTACTTGATCATCTTCACACAGTTTGGCATATTCAAAAGCAATATTCATATTTGATTTTGACAAGACCATGTCGACATTTGAAAGAAGCGATTGGAAGAAAGGCCAATTTTGGTACATATCTCGTAAGATAGCAATATTCTCTGGATTTTTATCGATAAATTCCTTGAAGCTTGAACCAACCCCATACCAGCCAGGGAACATGACGCGACTTTGCGACCATGAGAATACCCAAGGAATAGCTCGCAAACCACCGATTTCAGTAATAGTCTTACGAGCGGCTGGACGAGAACCAATGTTAAAGCTTGAAATAGCCTTGATTGGACTTGACTCGAAGAAATAATCATAGAAATGGTCATTGCCAAAGACCAAATCACGGTAGATATCGTAACTACGGTCCACCACTTGGTCCATAATAGCTTCATAACGATTTGAGGTATTGGTATCACTCTTCTTCTGAGTAATCATACGGTTAATGGCTGCAGATACTAACATTTCAAGATTATAGTAAGCTGCGTCTTTATTACCGTATTTATTCCCAATTACTTCACCCTGCTCCGTCAAACGGATACGATCCTTGATAGACTTAAGCGGTTGAGAAGTGATAGCTTCATAGGTTGGTCCACCACCACGACCGACAGTCCCACCACGACCATGGAAGAAGGTAACCTTAACGCCAAATTCATCTCCAATAGCAGTCAATTGTTGTTGAGCCTTGTAGAGGGTCCAACATGATGATAGATAACCACCATCTTTATTACTATCAGAGTAACCAAGCATGATTTCTTGGTAGTTATTACGTGAAGCAATCCATTTCTTAGCAAGAGGAAGAGAAAGGTATTCTCTCATGGTTTCTTCTGAGTGGTCCAAGTCCTCAATTGTTTCAAAAAGAGGAACAATTTGGACACGGGCTCTTTCTTTATCAACTAACCCTACTTCTTTTAGCAAGATAGCCAATTCCAACATGTCTGATACGCTGGTTGCATGTGAAATGATGGTCTGACGAATGACATCATCTCCCAACTTATCTTTCAACTTACGAGCAGCCTTAAAGATGGCCAATTCTTTTTCGAGTAACTCTGATTTTTCAACATGAGTGGCAGAAAGAATACGTGGATCTTCTTCCAATTCTTTCAAAAGAAGCTGGCATTTTTCTTCTTCACTTAGTTCACTATAATGAGAATGAATACCTGCTGATTTCAAGAGTTCAGCTACACAAGCCTCATGAACACTAGAATCTTGACGCATGTCAATAGATGCCAAATAGAAACCAAAAATTTCAACTGCCTGAATCAATTCAACAAAATCACCAGAAATCAGTGCTTCACCCTTGTTTTCCAAGAGGGAATCACGAATGGTAATTAAATCCTTATAAAAATCATTAGCTGTTTCATAGCGAGCCCCAACTTCCTTATCTTCAATCAGATAAGCTTTTGTTGCTTGGATTTTTGATTGAATATCAAACAAGGCACGACGATACAGCTCTTTTTCACGATAAATCGAGTTATCCTTGGATTGACGAGCCATTTCTCTAACTTGCTTGCTTACATTGACGATACTAGTTGAGAGAGAGAATTCACGATAAAGTTGGTAAATCTTTTCATCATAGTAATTCATGATGACTTCACACTGGGTCATAGCAGATTGTTTCAAGGTATCTGCTGTAACAAAAGGATTCCCATCACGGTCTCCACCAATCCACATTCCCATGGTAATTGGTTTAGGATGTTTCAACTCCAAGCCGTGTTTTTTAGCCAGACGCTTGTACTCAGCAGTCAAATGAGGAACTGCCTTCAGGAATGAACTATTGTAGTATTCCATAACATTCGTGATTTCATTGGTCACTTTCAATTTCTTTTCACGAATCATATCTGTCTGCATGATAATCTCAATGTAACGACGGAGATCATTATGCCATTTTTCCTTATTAATCAAGCCTAATTTCACATCACGGTACTTACGCAAAAGGGTATGGATATGGTTAGTCAAATCCAACATACTCTTACGTTGCACTTGTGTTGGATGGGCTGTCAAAACAGGGACAACATTCAAGTGTTCTAGAATTTCAACCGCATTTTCTTTTTCTGCAACCATTTTGATCGTTGCTGATAATTTACCAAGATAATCTTGATCGATATTATTTTGATGGTTAATTTCATAGGCCAAATCCACGTCTTCTGAAATATTAATCAAAAGAGGCAAGATAGAGAAATAGCGTGAAATATAAGCCATTTCATCATTTGACAGACTCGTAACCAATTGGTTCAAACCTTGATAATCTTCTTGAGTTGACAATTCTTTCAACTGCATGATTTTTTCAAAAGTCTCTGGGGCAAGCATGTTTTTAGTGATATCTTCTAACAATTCTGTTAAAATCAATACTTCTTCTTGCACGACAGCTTTATTACTATAGTTTTCTAATTTTTGAAGAGACATAGGTAATCCTTTCCACTCTCAGCTCTACATATAGTTTGATGAGTGAGCTTCTAACTCCTCATATAATTGGGCACGTTTTTCACTTGCATCAATATTTAAGACAAAGGCGATGGCTACAGACAAGACTAGGAGACTGTTCCCTCCTTGCGATAAGAAGGGGAAGGTTACTCCTGTCGAGGGAATAATACCAGAAATTCCACCGATATTGACAAAGACCTGTACCAACATCATCCCCCCAACCCCAATCGCCATCATGGAATTAAAGGGATTCTTAGCACGAATACCGACTAGGATAATCCGCAAAATCAGGAAAAAGACAAGGGCTAAAATCAAGCTGGCTCCCACAAATCCAAACTCTTCAATGACAATTGAAAATACAAAGTCTGTATGAGCCTCTGGTAAATAACCACGTTTTTCGATTGAATTTCCTAATCCTAGACCAAACCAACCACCATTTACCATGGCAAAGTAGGAATTTGCAAGTTGGTGGCCTGCTCCTGCCAAATCAGCAAAGGGATTAAAGTAGGCACTGAAACGCTTAGCAACGTAACCAAATACTGGAACTTTTGAAAACTTATCAACCCCAATCATAGAAATAGCTGATAAGGATAGGGCTGAAACTCCAAACAATACACCGATAAAGACTATAAACCAACGATGAGCAATCCCACTAACTGTATACATAATCAAGGCGACCAGCGCTAGGATTGTAGCATTCCCCAAATCTGGGAAAATAGCCAAACTTCCTATCATTACCAAGAGGACAAAACGCCAATCATTAAAAGCTCGAGGAATCCATTGATTTTGAGTTAAAACTTGAAAATCGTAAATACCAATTTCATCCTGTTGTTTTGAAAAACGTTGGGCCAAGTACCAGACGATGATAATCTTCAAATACTCCGCTGGCTGAATGGTCAAAGGTCCTACTGAAATCCAACCATAGGCTCCATTGACTGGCGTACCAATTAAGCGAGCCAGAGCTAAGAGAATCAGCTCAACAAACATAACAATAAATAAAAGTCGTTCTTTTCTTAAAAAATTCAGTTTCAGCTTATATATCAAGGCAATCAATATTAAACTAAATATCCAAAACATTCCCTGACTTCGAACCAATTGGAGGGCACTTTTACCTTCTTCGATAAGAATGGCACTGGTTGTAGAATAGACTACAATCAAACCCAAAATAGATAAAAGTAAGTAAGGAACTAGAATAGAATAGTTTAACAGGTGCCTCTTACTAATCTTCATAGTATCACCAATCTAATGAGAACAAAAGAAATTATTCCCAAATTCCGTTTATTTTCTAGTTTTGATTGCTATTATACCATTTTTTCCGAAAGAAAAAAACTCTTACCCTTAAGATAGAAGATTTTCTCATAAGAAAAAGAGCACTTGGCTCTTTTCTGTTTTATTCTTTTGAAGAACTGCTTGAGCTTGAATCTCCACCACCGATGTATTGAGTGAAGATATTTTGGAAGGCTTGATCTTTAACCTTGATATTGGCTGCTTGCAATTCTTTTCCGATAATACTTTGAACAAATGATGCGTCGTTTTGTTTTTGAGTTAAGATAACAGTTTTTAATTTTTCTTTGTAATCGTCAATATTAGATGATTTTTCTGTTTTCTTAATCAGTTTAACAATGTAATATTGACTGCTGTAGGCTTGTGTTCCAGTAACGCTAATCACATCAGAAACACCGTTTACATCTAAAGCAAAAGCAGCTTTTTTAACTTGTTCTGGTACTTCTGTTGAAGCAGAATCAAAAGTGATTTCTCCACCATTCGCTTTAGTTTTCTCATCTGTTGAATTATCTTTGGCTAATTGAGCAAAGTCTGCATCACTAGCTTTAGCTTTTTCAAGAATTTCTTTAGCTTTGTCTTCATTGTCCAAACGGATAATTTGAGCAGTCACATCAGGAGTGTATTCGTCAAAGGCCTTCTTGTAAGCATCATCTGTCAATTCAGCTTCTGCTGCTTTCTTAACTGCCAACTCAACCAATTTACTTGTACGAATTTGAGCTTTACGTGTTTCAAGAGTCATTCCTGCTTGCGATAAGACACGTTGGTAGTTCTCACCATATTGTTTCTCTTCTTCGGCAATAGTATCGTTGACTTCTTTGTCATCTACTTCTGAGCCATATTGCTTCTCAAATACTTTTTGGATGGTCATGTTCAACAATACTTGTTGAGCTGAAGGATTGCTTTTCACTTGCTCATAAAATTGATGTTCTGTGATGACATCCCCTTTCATGCTGATAAGATCTGCCCCTTCTGAACCTTTCGAACAAGCTGCTAAAGTTGCTACTGATAATAGTGTAATGGCACCTGCCAATAGTTTTTTCTTCATGTCTACTCCTTTGAGATAAGTGTTACCCTATCTATTTTACTATATTTTCTTAAATTTTTCTGAAAATCATTCGCTGTCAGGCAATTGAACATCTGCTACATTTTTACGAAGCATGAGGATGCCGTCACCCAGAGGTACTAATGTTGCGGTGAGGCCTGGATTGTCTAAGGTTACATCAAATAGTCTTTGAAGTCCTCTGTAAATAGTTCGCTGGCCACGACGGACTTCCATAATATCCTTGGCAACATCACCACCTTGGAAAATATCATCCAAGACAACCACACCTCCAACGTCCAAATGTTTGAAGATTTCTGGCAGAAAGACGATGTATTTAGACTTGGCAGAATCCATAAAGACGAAATCATACGACTCTGTCAAGGTAGATAAGACATCTACCGCATCTCCTTCTAGGAGCGTAATTTGCTTGCGACTGTCAAACTGGGCGAAATTTTTCTTGGCAAATCCAATCATCTCTGGATTGCGGTCAATGGTTGTAATCTTGGCATTTGGTGCATGTTCCGCCATCAAGAGGGCTGAAAAACCGATAGCCGTCCCAATTTCCAGAATGTTTTTAGGTTGTATGGTTTCCATGAGAAAACGGAAATAAGCTACCGTTTCATGGGGAATAATGGGAATATTTTCCTTGCGGGCAAAGTCTTCCAATTCTTTCAAAGATCCTGTGACTTTCTTTTGGCGCTGACGCATCAAGTCCACAATTTCTTCCTTGACGACAGGGCGACGCATGTTATGGTTGGCATTTTTACTATACGATTCAACCATCTTATGCCAATCCCAATTTTTCAACAAGGGCTTCAAACTCATTCAAACGACGTTCAAAGACTGCAAAGGCATCGTTGAGATAGTCTTCCTTCTCCATATCAACACCAGCTTTTCTCATGACATTAAGTGGATAGTCAGACTTACCTGCCTTGAGGTAGTCGATATAGCGGTCACGGTCTTCTTGACTACCATGGACAATTTTTTCAGCCAGAGCTGAAGCTGCTGCAAATCCTGTTGAATATTGATAGACATAATAGTTATAGTAGAAGTGTGGAATGCGAGCCCACTCGTATTGGATTTCAGGATTGTCTACCTTACTCAAACCATAATACTCTTGGTTCAAGTCTGCGTAGAGTTTATTTAGGAAATCACTTGTCAAGACTTCACCATTTTGATCCGCTTGGTGAATCGCGTGTTCAAACTCAGCAAATTGAGTTTGGCGGAAAACTGTTCCACGGAAACCGTCTAGGAAGTTATTGAGAATAGCAAAGCGCGTTGCGTCGTCTTCCACTTCTTCCAATAATTTCTCCGTCAAGATATTTTCATTGGTAGTTGATGCAATCTCAGCCAAGAAGATAGAATAATCTCCGTAAACATATGGCTGCGTTTCACGAGTATAGCTTGAGTGCATACTGTGACCAGTCTCATGGACAAGAGTAAAGAGATTGTCTAGATTGTCCTGCCAGTTGAGAAGCATAAAGGCATTTGTATCGTAAGAACCACCAGAGTAAGCCCCTGAACGCTTGCCTTGGTTTTCGTAAACATCAATCCAACGCTCGCTAAAGGCACGTTTAACACGGCTCAAGTAATCCTCACCCAAGACTGCCAAGGCATCTTCTGCTTTTTTCAAAGCTTCTTGGTAGGTAAAGCTATATTCAACAGATGAAAGCGGTGTGTAGACATCGTACATCTTGAGGTCTGAAATTCCCAAGATTTTTGAACGAAGCTCAAGGTAACGATGCAAGAGTGGCAAATGCTTGCGAACTGCTGCTACCAAATTGTCATAAACACTTTCTGGAACAAAATTAGCCGCTAGGGCTGCATGACGAGCACTCTTGTAGTTGCGAACTTTGGCACGATAGTTTTGGACCTTAACATTGGTTTGCAAGGTTTTGGCATAGGTATGTTGAAATTGCTCATAAGTCGCATAAAGAGCTTGATAAGCACCACGGCGAACCTCACGATTTTTAGACTCCATCAAACGTGTGTAAGTTCCATGAGATAGCTGAATTTCCTTACCATCATCGTCTAGGACATAAGGGAACACAATATCCGCATTGTCCAAGATAGCGAAGGTTTCACTTGCCGAACCAAAGATTTCACCAGCTCCAGCTAATAATTCTTCTTCACGTTGTGAAAGAACGTGATCCTTGCCTTGCAAAAGCTTATCAAAATAGTGTTGATAAACCTGCAATTTTGGCTGAGCTTCTAAAAAGTCAGCATACTGCTTTTCACTGATTTCCATAAATTCAGGTTCATAGAATGAAAAGGCTTGGTCTAGCTGGCTATAGAGAGTCATGGCCTTGGCATAGTACTCTTGGTACTTGGCTTCACGTGTGTCCTGGTCATTTTTCATATGAGCATAAACGTAAAGCTTCTCCATTTGGCGTTCCATTTCAAGAGAAAATTCAGTAATTTCTAGTAGGCTATCCGCACTATCCAAGAGATGGCCTTCATACTGGGCTACTGTCTCCAATTTTTCTGTTAACTCTTTTAAGGCTTCTTCCCAAGCCTGGTCAGTTGGGTAGATCGTTGATAGATCCCATGTATCTTTTTCATTTATTTCATGTCTTTGTAATACCATTAGATTCCTCCATCCTTTCTATTCTACCATATTTTTTAAGAAATATTGCTGATAAAAGGCTGGTGGATAGAGCATTTGCCAATCATTTTGAGGATTTTCTTGATAATAGGTTTGAAAATACAGATAATAGCGAATCAAATCTTGCTCAATTTGGCAAAAATCACCTACTAGTGGTCGAATTTGTGGATACCATTCTTTTAGCCCATAAGTCAGGAGATTTTCTCCCTTTTTATAGGCTTCTGCTTGTTCTTTCATCCAAATGGGATTTTGATAGTACAGTTGTTGCCGGATATAACGACAGATGTCCTTGTCCTGAGAAACTGTAAAATGAGATATTTTTTGTTTCTTATAGGGAAAACGTAATATCTCCAGTAAACTACCGTGACCATAGGGAAATTCCTTAATCTGATAATGGAGTTTACCTCGGAGATCTTGGTGAATCAGGTATTTGAGTCTTAAAACTTGTTTTTCACTGTCTAATTCCCAAACATAAAAGCCCATGTTTTGACTGAAATAGAGAAAACCTTGTTGTAGACGAGTCAAACGCTCCTTGAGCCACAGTTTTTTTCCCAGCAACCACAGTACTTGGTAACCCTGACTACGATAGCCCTCGCTACGCTCTTTAAGAACTTTTTGAGGCAAGGGACTACATTGAACCTCTAAAGCTAGATTGCCATTTACAAATACATCCGCAATCTGTTTAAGCTCTGGAAGCAGGTATTCTAATTGCACCTCGGCCTCTTTTTTCAACCAGTGATAAAGGACTTCCTTATTTTCCAGATGTTCTGGACTTTCATTTTCAGAGGAAAAATCACAGTCTTTTAAGGTTTTGTGGGCAAAATGGATCCGGACACTTGGTCCTTGACGCAAACGGAGCTGACCTCCACAAGCTGGGCAGGTGTATGCTTGCTTCTCAAGCTTATCCTCTAACACATTTACCAATTCTCCCCTAGAATCTCTCGCAACAAACATGATTTCCCTCCTTTTCTATATTATTCGTAAAAAAGAAAAAAGATCAGGAAAATTCCTAATCTTCATTCATGTTTATTTGATTTTCTTAGCTAGCATGGTCGCAAAGCGTAGTTGAATACGATTGCCATTCTCATCGCGACGGTGAAGATGGCCAGGATTTTCATTGTACTTAACCAATTCCCAGTCCTTGTAATAGTCTGCCAATTCTCCTTCTTTAAAGGTGAATGGGAAGTTCACAGAGCAAGGATAATCCTCCGTGTCCATAGCACAAACGATAAGATTGTAACCACCAACACTGGTTTTCTCCTGCATATTTTGAATAATAGCTGGAATGCGGTCCGCTTGTAGAAACATGAGAACAACTGTTGAAACGATAAAATCATATTCTTTCCCAATACTGGCTGAATTGATATCGTAAAGACCAACAGGCATATCTAGGTCTTCCTGCTCTACAATGCTTTGCAAGATTTCAAGAGATAATTCATTTTGATCCACAGCTGTCACATCAAAACCTTGCTGGGCTAGAAAGAGTGCGTTACGGCCCTGACCACAGCCCAAATCCAAGGCTTTCCCTGGTTTTACTGTCTGCATAGCCTCTAGGACCTCTGAATGAACCTTATTGGTATTGTATTTTTTAGGGAAATAATCCTCAGGTTTACAATAAAACTCCAAATACCATTCCACATCGTCTGTTACAGCCTCCACTCGGTGCCAGGCTTGTGGTTGTGCCATGGGATTGTCGGCTCCTGCTTCAAAGATGTGCTCAGCTAAAACCTCACCATCTTCTGTCAATTCAATAAACTTGAGAGCTCCCTTCAAGACAGTAATTTTCCCCCAAGTTCCAACTTTTGTATTGTGCTTTTGCTGAACAGCCTCTGGCATGGTTTCTTTAGTCCACAAAGGCATACGTTTATAGGCAACTAGTTTTTCCATTTTCATTTCCTCTTTTTATCGCTGATTAACAGCTTTCATAACACGCGCAATATCGCGATTCTGCTCACGACGTTTGATTGACTCCCGTTTATCATAGTCATGCTTCCCTTTAGCTAAACCTAAAAGGAGCTTGGCATAACCATCTTTGATATAGACTTTAAGAGGAACCAGGGTCATTCCTGTCCCTTTAGTCTCTTGTTCTAATTTTTGGATTTGTTTCTTATGGAGCAGGAGTTTACGACGACGTTCTGGTTCTTGGTTCCAGATATTGCCCTCTTCGTAAGGAGCGATATGGACATTGCTCAGCCAGACTTCTCCATTTTTCACTTGAGCAAAGCCATCCTTGAGATTGATTCGAGCTGCTCGTACACTCTTGATTTCAGTTCCAGTCAGGACCATCCCTGCCTCTAGCGTATCTACGATTGTATAGTCGTGACGCGCCTTTTTATTTTGTGCGACGACCTTTCCCTCGCCCTTTACCATGCTTAGCTCCTTTCTTAGCTACTTCCTTATAAAAAGGTTTCTTTCCTTTTTTCTTCTTGTCTTTTTGTGAATGCTTACGCTTATCATTTGAGCGTCCTGATTTTCTCTGGTCTTCCTTCTTATCTGAACGACGACTTGAACCACGCCCTCTGTCACTACGACTAGACTGTTTCAAGCCTTTTTCAATTACATCAAACTCACTTGGGATGTAAGAGAAGTCAATTTCACCCGTCATCTTGTCGGCTCTTTCAACTCGGATACGGATTTGCTGACCTACACGGAAGGTTGTACCCGATTTCTCCCCACGAAGAGTCAAATCACGCTCATTGAAATGATAAAATTCAGGTAGATTTGTGATATGAATCAAGCCTTCAACTGTGTTTGGCAATTCGACAAAGAGACCGAATTTGACAATACTTGATACAACTGCATCGTACTCTTCACCCACGTATTCTTCCATGTACTCAGCCTTTTTCATGGCTTCGACTTCACGCTCAGCCTCAATGGCACGACGCTCACGGTTGGAAGACTGGGTCGCAATCTCTGGAATCACTTGTTCAAAATGCTCTGCTATTTCCTTAGAATGGCCGTAATCACGAATCATACGGTGAACAAGAAGGTCTGGATAACGGCGAATCGGACTGGTAAAGTGAGTATAGTAATCTGCTGCTAATCCATAGTGGCCGTGATTGTGCTCCGAATAGCGAGCCTGCTGCATGGAGCGCAGAAGCATCATGGACAATACATCTGCATAAGGTTCCCCCTCAACAGCACGCATGATGTCTTGGAGGGCCTCCTGGCTAATCTCACTGGCAGTCCCATAAATGCGCAAACCGAAACTTGAAGCATAATCAATAAACTTCTGAACCTTTTCAGCTTTAGGCTCCTCGTGAATCCGATAGATAAAAGGTAGATCCAGCTTGCTAAAGTGTTCTGCAACTGTTTCGTTGGCAATCAACATAAAGGACTCAACCATGCGCTCGGCAATGCCACGCTGACGAAGAACGATATCAACAGGCTTACCCTGTTTATCCACTAAAATCTTCGCTTCATTGGTATCAAAATTGAGTGCTCCACGTTTCACACGCATGTTTTCTAGAGTTTCATGGAGCTTAGCCATAAGTTCAATACTTGGAACAATTTTCTGATATTCTTGTCTCTTTTCCTTGTCTCCAGCTAGGATATCATTGACATCACTGTAGGTCATCCTGAAGCTAGTCTTGATAACCGTTTGTGTGATGGTGTAGTTGACTACACGACCATGTTTATCAATCTCCATAATGGCAGACTGGGTCAGACGGTCAACTTGGGGATTGAGAGAGCAGATTCCATTTGACAATCGTTCTGGAAGCATTGGGACCACACGGTCTGTTACATAGACTGAAGTCGCGCGGTTAAGGGCTTCCTTGTCAAGGGCAGAACTCTCGGTCACATAGTAGGAAACATCTGCGATGTGAACACCAAGCTCCAGATTTCCATTTTTCAAGGCCTTGATATGCACCGCATCGTCCAAGTCCTTGGCATCAGCACCATCAATGGTAAAGGTAATCTCATCTCTTAGATCCAGACGACCTTCCATATCCTTTTGAGACGGAGAATCAGGCACACTTTCTGCTTCCTTGACAACAACTTCTGGAAACTCAGATACAATGTCCATAGACTCCAAAACCTCAAGAACATCAATTCCGACATCCGTTGAATGCCCAACCACATCGAGGACACTCGCTACAAAGAAATCATGTTTCTTACTCGGGTATTTGTCGATAAAGACCTTGAGAACTTCTGTTCCCTCTAGTTTTAGAGCTGGTTTCTTAACATAAATCGGTTGACTGATTTTCTGGTTTTTCGAACGGATGTAACCCGCATACTTAGGTTTTTCCTGATCTAGAACGATTTGGCCGACAACTGTTGTCAAACTGTGTTCTAAGATATCAATAATTTTGGCTTCGGCTGCTGTTCCCTTGTTGCGGTCAGCGACTTTCTTGATGACGACCTCAACGGTATCACCATCAATAGCATAGTTGACATCGTTTTTTCCTACAAAAAGGTCGTCCTCTTCGCCTTCTAAGCTGACAAAACCAAAGCCATTTTTATGGGCATGAAAAATCCCCTTGAGAGTAATCTCATGTTTTTTCTTGACTTCCAAAGTCAAAGTTCCATCTTCTTCAAAGCGTATCTGGTGCTTTCTTTCCATTAGGGACAAGGTTTTAATCAACTCACGAAAATCCTTGGAACCGTCTTTTTCCAAAGCCTGAGCCAAGTCATTGACAGTTACCTTTCCCTTATCTTGTAAATATTCTTTTATTCTGTCTTTCATATTTTCTTTCTAGATTTTTTATTTTCTTTTACTGTAAAACCTTCTTACACATCCTTTAAAAACAAAAAGAGGCAAAGACCTAGTCCTGCCCATTATTTTCTTATCTACTTGATAATACCGTCAATGCTAAGGCAATGGCTAGCCAGAAAAAGACTAAAATCCCTGTCAATCGCTGCATTACAGCTTCAAAACCGCGTGCTTTACTGCGTTCAAACAAATCACCTGAGCTGGCATCAAATACATTGCTGGATTGGTTTTTGGTTGGTTGCATGAAAATCGCAATCACAATCACAACAGATAATACTAATAAAATGGTTAATAATAGGTTATACATATCAAACTCCTTAAAATCCCTATTATTTTACCATAAAATCTACTTAGATTCAAGATGTAGGGTTACTTTTCTTTCCTTGGGACAATACTTTAAAACCTCAATCTTGTCTGGATGGGTTTTTGAATTTTTACTGGTTAGGTAATTGATACTGCCACAAGAGGAGCATTTGAGATTAATTTTTACTCGCACTAGATTTCCTTTACTTTTAATAATGTTCGAAATTGAAGAAGGTTAAAGAGACAACTAAAGGCAACACAAAGGCTTGTCGCATAAAAGACTGCATGGTAGCCAAATTTTCCTGCTACTGCAGAACCTGATATAGGCCCAACGACACCTCCCAGATAAAAGAATACCTGATTGAAGGCAAAGACCCTCGAAATACCAGCTTTGGGCGTCATCTTGCTGAGAAGGGCATTAACTCCGGGAATCAAGGCACCGGTTCCCAATCCAAAGAGGAAACGATAAAGTCCTAGTTGAAGCGGGCTAGAGGCATTGGCACAGAGGAGATAGATGATGACTGAATAAAACTGGGCTACAATCAAGAGGCGATGGTTGCCAACCTTGTCACCTAGCTTTCCCATAACTCCTGCACTCATCATACTGGAAAAGCCCATACTGGATACAATCAAACCAGAGACAAAAAGAAGATTCTCTGTCTGGCCTAAGTCGCGCACATACAGAGCTAAGATAGGGCCGATTGATTGGGCTGAAAATTGGATGACAAAACTGGTCAGAAAGAGGTTGATCAAAAGATAGGGATATTTAACTGATGTAAATAATTCCTTTGTTGGGATGGACTTTTCCTTGGCTACTGGTTGAAAATCTTCCTTGATAAAGAAAATAGTCAAAACAGCAGCTAAAAATAGAAAACTACCAACCAGTAAGAAAACAGTACGAATACCAAATAATTCTGCGATAAAGCCGCCAATAAAAGGACCAGTTAGAGTACCTGCAACTACGACTGTAGACAAAGTACCTAAGGCAGAGCCTGATTTCTCCTTGGAAACCTGACTGGCTATCAAGGCCGTTGCATTAGGAACAAAACCCGCAAATACACCATTTAGTAAACGAAGAAAGATTAACCAATAAATATTTGGCACAAAGGCCAAGCCTCCCATAGTGATAGTCATGGCCAGACCAGCACGAATCATCATGGGTTTTCGACCATATTTATCAGCAAGAATCCCCCAGATAGGAGAAAAGAGCGCCGCCGAAATAGCAGAGACAGAAATAGCTAATCCTGCATAAAAAGCGACTTGCTCACTCCCTACACCTAGATTTTCCACGAAGATGGGCATAAAAGGCACAACCAAAGAAATACTGGCTCCAGTCAGAAAATTACCAAACCAGGCAATGCGCAGATTATCCTTCCAGTTAATCTCTGTCATCTTGCCTACCTCCCTCAAGCAGGGAGAACACCTGAGTAAGAAGCTGATCCTGATTGCCATTGTTGTTTAAAACATGGCTAGCCAAACCTTTCTTTTTTTCTAAAGACCACTGGGCTGCCAGACGAAACTCAGCTTCATCTTTGGACAAGTGGTCCCTTTTCATTAAGCGTTCTACTTGGACATCTCGATCCACATAGACCAACCACGTCTCATCAAACCAAGCGCTGTAGTCCTGCTCAAAAAGTAGGGGAATATCCATGAAGAAAATCTCTTCTGTCTGAGCCAACTGGTCTCTCAACGTAGCTAGTTCCTCACGGATAATCTTTCCTTGGATTTGCTTAGACCATTCTCGTTCTTCAGGATTTGAAAAGATAAGACTAGCTAGGAGAGGGCGATTAAGTTCTCCGTTTTCAAGGATGATTTCTTGCCCGAAGTGCTGGACTAGAGCCTCAAACAGACGACCACCAGGTTTCTGTAGTTGGTGAACAAGAACGTCAGCATCCACTACTTGAAAACCTTGCTTTCTTAGAAAATTTGTCACAGTTGACTTACCAGAGGCAATTCCTCCTGTGATTCCAATGATTTTTCCCATCAGTCTCTCCTTTGGCACTGAGGACAAAAGTGAGTTCCTCGTCCGCCTAGTTGGATTTTTTCAATCAGAGTGCCACAACGTGAACATTCTTGACCAGCCTTGTCATAGACCTGATGAAAATCCTGCATAGTTCCATCTTCCCCAAAGGCATTGGTATAGGTTCGAATGGTGGAGCCACCTTTTTCAACAGCCTGTCCCAAAACAGCAATGGTCTGGTCATGAATGGCAGTCGCTTCTTCTGCTGTCAGAGTCTGGGAAGGGCTAGCTGGATGAACCTGAGCTCGCCAGAGAACCTCATCCACATAGATATTGCCAAGTCCAGCTACCAAGGTCTGGTCGAGGAGATAGGATTTGATAGGCTTTTTGGACTTGGCAAGGGCAGCTTGAAAGACCTGCACATCAAAGTCTTGTTCGCTTGGTTCAGGACCTAATTTCTTAGAAATAAAGTAGGCGTCTAAAAGGTCAGGAGAGAATAGTTCCATAGTACCAAATTTGCGTACATCCTCATAAACAAGCGTACCACCCTCCTCAAACTGGAAGAAAACATGGGCATGCTTGCGTTCAGGTACTTGGTCTGGATAGTAAAAATACTTGCCCTCCATCCGCAAATGGGAAATCAAGACCTTGTCAGTCAAGTAAAAAAGCAAATATTTTCCACGACGTCCCATGGACTCAACAATCTGACCAGGCACTTCCTTTTGAAACTCGTCCAAATCTGTCTTAATCATCTTGGGATAACGAATTTCTACACTCAAAATCTTCTTTCCCAAAATCAATTTTTCCAAGCCACGTCGAACGGTTTCAACCTCAGGTAATTCAGGCATAAGTCCTCCTTCTGTAAAAACAAGAAGCAGGCATGAGCCCACCTCTACTTAGTATTCTTTTTCATTATAGCCAAAGTCAGCCAAATCTAGCTTTTTATCGCGCCAGTTTTTCTTGACCTTGACCCATGTTTCTAGAAAGACCTTGTCTCCTAGCATAAGTTCGATATCACGACGAGCCATGCTACCAATTTTCTTAAGCATAGCACCACCTTTACCGATGATAATCCCTTTTTGGCTATCTCGCTCGACCATAATGGTTGCACGGATATGGACCTTATCTGTCTCTTCATCTCGTTTCATAGAATCCACAACTACTGCTACCGAATGCGGAATCTCTTCACGAGTTAGATGCAAGACTTTCTCGCGAACCATTTCTGAAACCAAGAAACGTTCTGGATGGTCTGTGATTTGATCAGACGGGAAATACTGGAAACCTTCGTCCAGATTCTCACTCAAAATATCAACTAGACGAGACACGTTATTTCCCTGAAGGGCTGAGATTGGAACAATTTCCTTGAAGTCCATCTGATTACGGAAATCATCAATCTGAGACAAAAGCTGGTCTGGGTGGACCTTATCAATCTTATTCACCACCAGAATCACAGGGACCTTGGCAGCCTTAAGACGCTCAATAATCATGTCGTCCCCCTTACCACGCGCTTCATCAGCGGGCACCATGAAAAGAACAGTATCCACTTCACGAAGGGTACTATAGGCAGATTCGACCATGAAATCTCCAAGAGCCGTTTTAGGCTTGTGAATCCCTGGTGTGTCGATAAAGACAATTTGCTCCTTATCGGTCGTGTAAATTCCCATGATTTTGTTGCGCGTTGTCTGCGCCTTGTCACTCATGATGGCGATTTTTTGCCCCATAACGTGATTCAAAAAAGTTGACTTCCCAACATTGGGACGTCCTAAAATGGCTACAAAGCCTGATTTAAAAGTCATAATTTCCTCTTACTGTTTAAAATATTAAATCCCAGATTCGTGGGAGAAAAATCAATGCGCCTGTTAAGGCTGCGAAAAGAGAGATCACTAATACCGCACCAGCCGCCATATCCTTGGCATTTTTAGCCAGCATGGAAAAGTGATAGTGACTGGCCAAATCCACCACATTTTCAATAGCAGAGTTAATAATTTCAAAAGCTACTACCAAGAAAATGCTCAATAGGAGAAAGAGCCATTCGATTCGTGACACCTGAAAAACAAAACCTGCAAGAATGACCACTAGAGCCGTCACTGCATGTTTTCGCATATTGCGTTCTTCCTTGATAGCAGTAAAAATTCCTGTAATGGCAAATTCTAAACTGGATATCAGGTCACGATTTTTCCATTTTCGTTTATTGTCTTGTGAGTCCATAGGCTGTCAAAATTTCTTCTTGTAAACCGAACATCTCCGCTTCTTCTTCTGGAGTGTAGTGATCATAGCCGTTGATATGTAAAAAGCCGTGTACTGCCAAGAAACCCATCTCACGCTCAAAGCTGTGGCCATATTCCTCAGCCTGCTCATGAGCCTTATCAATAGAGATGAACAATTCCCCAATATAGGCATCAAACTCAGACATCATCTCTGCCAATTCCGGATTTTCAAGCAAATCCTCTTCGTCAAAGGCAATTTCCAACTCTGGCTTGTATTCAAGGCTGATAACATCTGTCGGACGGTCTGTGTCACGGTACTCAAGATTAAGTTCATGACTACGTTCATTAGTCACAAAGGTAACTGCCATCTCCTTGTCTTCTTTTCCTAATTTTTGGGCTGCAAATTCCAAAATCTCTTGGGTTTGTTGCAACATTTCTTTTGAAACTTGACCAGTTTCATCTACCATTTCAATATACATGTGCTTCTCGTTTCTCTTTACTTGGCTTTATTATACCACATTTCCATGATTTTATTCTACCTTTTTGATATAATACTATGGAATACAATCACAAGGAGAGAACGATGTCATTTGACGGATTTTTTTTACACCACATGGTTGAGGAATTGCGAAGAGAATTAGTGAATGGTCGCATTCAGAAAATCAATCAACCTTTTGAACAAGAGTTGGTCTTGCAAATCCGTAGCAATCGCCAAAGTCATCGCCTGCTCCTTTCTGCCCATCCAGTTTTTGGACGCATTCAGCTGACCCAAACAACTTTTGAAAACCCAGCCCAGCCTTCTACCTTTATCATGGTTTTAAGAAAATATTTGCAGGGTGCCCTGATTGAATCGATTGAGCAAGTGGAAAATGACCGTATTGTGGAAATGACAGTTTCCAATAAAAACGAGATTGGAGACCATATTCAGGCTACCTTGATTATCGAAATCATGGGGAAACACAGTAATATTCTACTGGTTGATAAAAGTAGCCACAAAATCCTCGAAGTCATCAAACATGTTGGCTTTTCACAAAATAGCTACCGTACCTTGCTTCCTGGATCGACCTATATCGCTCCGCCAAGTACGGAATCTCTCAATCCTTTTACGATCAAGGATGAAAAGCTCTTTGAAATCCTACAAACTCAGGAAACGAGAGCTAAGAACCTTCAAAACCTCTTTCAAGGTCTGGGACGTGATACGGCAAATGAATTGGAAAGCATACTGGTTAGTGATAAACTACCTACTTTCCGTAACTTTTTCAATCAAGAAACCAAACCATGCTTGACTGAGACTTCCTTCAGTCCAGTTCCTTTTGCAAATCATGTAGGAGAGACTTTTGCAAGTCTTTCTGATTTGTTGGATACCTACTATAAGGACAAGGCTGAACGCGACCGTGTCAAACAGCAAGCCAGTGAACTCATTCGTCGTGTTGAAAATGAACTTCAAAAAAATCGACATAAGCTGAAAAAACAGGAAAAAGAGTTACTAGCAACAGACAACGCTGAAGAATTTCGACAAAAAGGAGAATTGCTGACAACCTTCCTCCACCAAGTGCCTAACGACCAAGACCAGGTTATCCTAGACAACTACTATACCAACCAACCTATCACGATTGCGCTTGATAAGGCTCTGACTCCCAACCAGAATGCCCAACGCTATTTTAAACGGTATCAGAAACTCAAAGAAGCTGTCAAATACTTGACTGATCTGATTGAAGAAACAAAGGCAACCATTCTCTATCTGGAAAGTGTGGAAACTGTTCTCAACCAAGCTGGGCTGGAAGAAATCGCTGAAATTCGTGAAGAATTGATTCAAACAGGTTTTATTCGCAGAAGACAACGGGAAAAAATCCAGAAACGCAAAAAACCAGAACAATATCTAGCAAGCGATGGCAAAACCATCATCTATGTCGGCCGAAACAACCTACAAAACGAGGAGCTAACCTTTAAAATGGCCCGCAAGGAGGAACTTTGGTTCCATGCCAAGGACATTCCTGGAAGCCACGTTGTCATCTCAGGCAACCTAGACCCATCTGATGAAGTCAAAACAGACGCAGCAGAACTTGCAGCCTACTTCTCTCAAGGTCGCCTGTCAAATCTGGTGCAGGTAGATATGATTGAAGTCAAGAAACTCAATAAACCAACTGGCGGAAAACCAGGCTTTGTCACTTACACAGGACAAAAGACCCTCCGTGTCACACCAGACCCCGAAAAAATCTCATCCATGAAAAAATCCTGATTTTACTTGAAATCAGGATTTTTAACTTACTATTCACTCAGATCATATTCATACTCAATGAAAATCAGAGAGCAAACTAGAAAGCTAGCCGCAGGCTGCTCAAAGCACTGCTTTGAGGTTGTAGATAAGACTGACAAAGTCAGCTCAAAACACTGTTTTGAAGTTGCAGATAGAACTGACAAAGTCAGTAACCATATATAATCCAAGTCGACGCTGACGTAGTTTGAAGAGATTTTCGAAGAGTATCAATTATAGGACTAATCTTTGCCCCCTAATTTCTCGTTGATTTTCATCATCACACTAGCAATTTTTTCGCCCCAATAAGGGTCTGAGGCATATTCCACATTCATACCAGACGCCTTGTTTCCAAGGAAAGTTCTGCCCCTATCGATATAATTTTCCTTAATCCACTTGCTTGCACCTAAAATTCCCTTATCCACATCATCAAATGTTTTAGCAGAAAGGTAAGGTGTCGTATCATAGGCTGTAATGCCAAAGAAATTGTTCTTATCTTTGGCAATCTTGCTACGTCCCCAGTCGCTTTCTAAGGCGCTATGAGCAAGGAGGTAAAGTGCATTGATATGGTAATGTTCTTCGGCTTCCTTAAAGGTAGCTCCCTTATTTTCCAAGAGACTGTTATCAATATTTAACAAACTAAATACCTTATCCAAGTCTTCAGCACTATAGTTTGTAGCCTCTGTCAAATCTTTAAAAAGGAAGGGATTTTCAAGGTTAAAACCATCAAAATGCAGCCCATCTGCCGAATAATATTTCTTGCCTACTTCCATATCAGAAAGATGAGCAGCTACTGGGATACTAGCATTCTGAGCCACATAGTGATAAAAACGATGTCCATCACTCTCATAATAAGGGATAAAATCCTTACCAGCATCTAGCGCTTGTAAATCTTCTGTTTTCATATAGCCTGACAAACCAGAAATAGTAATAGCCAGGCGCTTGTCATCACTTTTTCTATCCTTATCTAGCCAAACAACACTACCTTGCGATATATAGGACAGCTTTTCACCATCTGCATTATAGATATTTGCAGTCACTGGAAGGACCTGATAATAATCAGAGCTAGTCTTGGACTCCTTATTCCACTTTCCATCGTTTCCTAGCTGATGACCATCAATAGTCTCATTTTTTGCCATGTATCCACCGGATTTGAAGTAGTACCAGGCTTGATTTTTAGAATCGTATACCCATTCTTTCTCAGCCATTTTGCCATCAGATTTTAGATAAAACCATGACTCCTTATCCAAAATCCATTCATTGGCTGCCATATAGCCACCGGATTTTAGATAATAATAGTGACCATTTTCGAAAATCCATTCTTTATCAGCATGATTTCCATTTTCTTTGATATAAAACCAAGATTGGTATTGTTTGTCAAAAAGCCAACCTTGCTGTACTTTGGCTCCACTAGTACTCACATAAGCCTGTTCAATCCACTGACTTGTCAGTAAATAACCTCCGGATTTGAAATAATAGTCCTTGCCCTTAATTTGGAGCCATTCTTTCTCTGCGTGCTGGCCATCTGCTTTGATATAAAACCAAGCATCATATTGAGAATCATAGACCCAGTCTTCTATTACCTTGGCACCTGTAGCACCGACATAGGAAGCTCCTAGCCAAGCATTTCTTTTCATCTTTCCATCTTGGTCAAGATAATAGAGGACTCCCTTGTCTTCTACCCATTCTGATTTTGCCATATAGCCACCAGATTTGAGGTAAAAATAGTCGTCACCTTGTTTCAACCATTCATTTTCAGCATAGTTAGCATCTGCTTTGATATAAAACCAAGATTGATAATGAGTATCAAAAACCCACTCATTGGCTGCTTGACTACCATCTGCTTTCAGGTATTGTTTTCCTTGCCAAGTACCATCACTAGCCATTGCACTCTCTGGTCTGGCTAAGAAAAATAGCAGAGCTAAAAAAACAAATCTCAATTTCTTCATAAACTTTCTTCCTCTGTTCTTTCTATTTTATTGTATCAAAATTCTCTATAATCAATATTACAAACTGATAAAAAATCAAGAACAGATTGATTGCAGTTTACCTCAGAGACTCTTTTACTTCCTTGCGTAGATTTTCTAGACTGCTGATACCATATTTATCCATAACCTTTGGTAAATTTTCGATAATATCAGGACAGGCGTAAGGATTGGTAAAGTTGGCTGTTCCAACTCCTATAGCAGATGCTCCAGCCAGATACATTTCTAGGGCAGCTTCAGCCGAATCCACTCCTCCCATTCCAATGATAGGCAGGTCTGTTGTTTGGGCGACTTGGCGGATAAGTTTGAGGGCTACTGGAAAGACTGCTGGACCAGACATTCCACCTGTTCCATTGGCCAAGATTGGTTTTCTGGTTTTGAGGTCAAAGCGCATTCCAACCAGAGTATTGATCATGGTTAAACCACTTGCCCCCGCATCTTCTGCTGCCTTTGCGACAGTAACGATATCGGTCACACTAGGGGTTAATTTGACATAAACTGGCACATCAGAGGCTTCCACAGCTGCTTTCACCACATCATAAGCTAAATCTGGATCTTGACCAATCAAAAGTCCATGATTACAGTGGTCTACGTTGGGACAAGAAATATTGAGCTCAATAGCCTTCACATTAGCTGCCTTGGAAATCCCATGAGAAACAGCTGCATACTCTTGTTTTGAAAAACCAGCTACATTGGCAATAATGGGAAGATTTGGATACTCTCTTTCTAGCCAAGGTAACTTTTCAGCCAAAACAACTTCCAAACCAGGATTTTGCAAACCGATTGCATTAAGCATACCAGCGGGTGTTTCTGCCACCCTTGGAGTTGGATTGCCAAAACGGGGTTCAAGAGTTGTCGCCTTGATCATAATAGAACCCAAAAGGTCTAAATCATAGTACTTGGCATACTCTTGACCAAAACCAAAACAGCCTGATGCTGGAATAATCGGATTTTTCAAATCCAAGCCTGGTAGAGAAACTTGTAAACGATTTCTAGTCATAATTTTCTCCTTATAATACAACTGTTCCTGTGCGGAAAACAGGACCATCTTCACAGACACGTTGGCTGACCGTCTCGCTTTCTGGCACTTTTAGGACGCAGGCATAGCAGGCCCCCATCCCACAAGCCATACGAGATTCCAGAGATAGATAGGCTCTTGGGTGGTCATAAAAAGTTTGATTGATATACTTCATCATTCCTGGAGCCCCACATGAGTAAACAGCATCAAATTGATTGTCTAAATCCTTGATAACAACGGAAACATTTCCCTTAATACCATAAGAACCATCATCTGTCGTTACAAAGACCTGACCATATTGAGCTAATTCCGTCTCTAAAATAACAGCATCCTTATTAGCAAAACCAAGGACTGTCACTACTTTTACTCCACGCGCATGCAATTCCTTGGCCACCTCAAGTAAAGGAGGTACACCAATCCCCCCTCCAACTAAGAGAATCTGGCTCTGCTCATCCAGATCAGACAAGTCAAATCCATTCCCCTGAGGTCCCATCACATCAAGAGTATCTCCCTGACTTAAGGTTGAAAAAATAGCTGTCCCAGCTCCCTCAATCCTATAAATGAGATGACACTGCTTCTTTACCTTATCAATAGACGAAATTGAAATAGGACGACGCAAGAGATGGGCATCATCAGGCACGCGCAGATGTAGAAATTGACCTGCTCGCATGGCTTCAACCATTTCCCCTTCTAGGACTAATTCAAAGATTGCTGGCGCGATTTCCTCCTGTGCTACCACCTTCATGGTTTCCAAACGAATTGCACCCAAACGTTTCTTACATGTGGGATTCATGACTTTTCCTCCTTAAATTTTAAGGGGACCAGATAAAGAAAAGACCTTGCTAGTGCAAGGCCTCAGTTAAAATTGTACAACAGAAGAGAGCACACTCAAAAAGTCTCCTCTAGAAAATTGTACTATTCTTTTATCTGACACCTTGTGAGTCTCTCTGGACTCCCCTTAAAGGTTAAATTTTTACTAGTATACTCTTTCAGCTAAAAAAAGTCAAGTAGAAAACGAACATTCTACTTGACTTCACGAGATTATTTTTCACGAATGACTTCAACCTTGTAGCCATCAGGGTCTTTGACAAAGTAATAGTTTGGTGCAGTTCCTGGTAGACCATTTGGCTCAGTCACTTCATATCCTTTTGCACTATGCTCTTTATGAAGTGCCTCAAGATCAGGTGTACTGAGGGCGATATGGGCAAACCCATCTCCAACCACATAAGGACCGTGATCATAGTTATAAGTCAACTCCAACTCATAGTCATCACCCTCAAGACCTAGATAGACAATCGTGAAGGCATGATCTGGAAAATCTCTGCGACGCAATTCTTTAAATCCAAAAGCATCTTGATAAAATGCGATTGATTTTTCAAGATTTTCTACTCGCAAGCAAGTGTGTAGCATTTTTGAAGCCATATTTTTCTCCTTTATTTTTAAAAAGACTGGGACAATCCTGTTCCAGTCTTATCTGTTATTATTTACCAAGTTTTGCTTTAGCTGCATCTGCAAGAGCTGTGAAAGCTGCTGCATCGTTAACAGCCAAGTCAGCAAGCATTTTACGGTTAACTTCGATTTCAGCTAATTTCAAACCATGCATCAATTGTGAGTATGAAAGTCCGTTCATACGAGCTGCCGCGTTGATACGAGTAATCCACAATTTGCGGAAGTCACGTTTTTTCTGACGACGGTCACGGTATGCATAGTAGTAAGAGTTCATTACTTGTTCTTTTGCAGTACGGAACAAGATGTGTTTAGCTCCATAGTAACCTTTTGCTAATTTAAGAATACGTTTACGACGTTTGCGTGATACAACGCCACCTTTAACACGTGCCATGTTTTATTTCCTCCAAATATTTCCTAGAATTGTTTACTTACAGTCAAGCTATTATTTCAAGCGAGTAAGCATTGCTTTGATACGTTTGTAGTCTCCTGAATGCACCATAGATGCTTTACGAAGATGACGACGTTGTTTCTTAGTTTTTCCGTGGAAACGGTGAGAAGTGTAAGCACGGAAACGTTTAAGTCCACCAGAACCTGTACGTTTGAAACGTTTAGCTGATGCGCGGTGTGTTTTTTGTTTTGGCATGATTTTTTCTCCTTTATTTAACTTTCTGACAATTATTTTTTGTCAGTCGCTGGCGCCAATTGCATGAACATTTGACGTCCATCCATTTTAGCACGTTGTTCGATGATGGCAATATCTTGAGTTGCTTCAGCAAACTCGGCTAAAACTTTTGCACCAATCTCTTTATGGGTAATCATACGACCCTTAAAGCGAATAGATACCTTAACTTTATTTCCTTTTTCAAGGAATTTGCGTGCATTGCGAAGTTTTGTATCAAAGTCACCCTTGTCAATAGTTGGACTTAGACGAACTTCTTTCACAGTAACAACACTTTGTTTTTTACGTTGTTCTTTTTGCTTCTTCTGGTACTCAAATTTGAACTTACCGTAGTCCATAATTTTTGCAACAGGCGGTTTGGCTTGGGGTTGAATCAATACTAGGTCAACATTAGCATTATCAGCCAAAGCTTGCGCTTCACTGAGTGGCTTGATGCCTAGCTGTTCTCCTTCAAGACCAATCAAGCGAACTTCACGTACACGAATCTCATCATTGATGAATAAGTCTTGCTTTGCTATGGTTTTCACCTCTTTTGTTTTATTAGAGAAAAACAAGAGCGGGCTCGTAATGATACAAGCCCGCACGTTATGATAGCGTTTCTTAGAAACTTTTCATCCGTAGGGCCAGGCAACTTGATGTCACAAGGCGAGAAGCTCTCACTTCTGCTTTTCTCAACTTTTATATGATACCAAGTTTTCTAGTCCTTGTCAAGATAAAAAGTTATTTTTTTGAAAAGTTTGTGTTTGTATTTTTCTTTGATTTCCTAATCAAAAAGAGAGAACCTAGTTGGTTCCCTCACTCTGTTAGTTTTTTCCTCACCTTCCCTATAGGAATACTAAGACTTATTAAAAACTTCCTTTTTACGTGAACTTCCCCATCTTTCGATAAATAGAATCCCCACTAACAAAAGGATAATCAGGCAAGGAAGTAAAACTAGCCCCATGTCCCAATTTAGATTGGCATTATCAATCTGCTTAGGTAATCTTCCAGATAAAATCTCCACTGAACGTAAGTAAGTAAAGGGAATCAGATGTGCAATCCTTTGAAGAGGCTGAATTGTTTGGATACCAAACAGTAAGCCAACAATCCCAATAAGTGACAAAAAGAGGACAGGCATTTTTTGTTTGAAAAAGTAAGCAATCAAGTACACTACTTCCACAATGACGATAAAGGCTAAGAAAGCTAATAACAAGCCAGGAAATAACACATCTTGTATCTTTCCAATAGTTACCTCTTGATTCACTAAGCTATAAATCGGGTAGGGATAATCTAACTGTCCAAAACCACTTATCAGACTTCCCACTAGAAAAGAAAATCCGCTGATTCCGATAAACAGAACACTTACATAACCCACTCCAACTCCAAGAGAGGATATTGCAAATGTCACTTTTGAAAAAGGATATAACTGAGCTGTGTCCAGATGATTTTGATATCTTTCTGCAAATAGTTGCGTTAGCATAAAAATAATAGCAATCACAAACAAGGTTGGGATGATAGCCTCTAAAATCCAGATAATCTGATCAATCCCGTGGGTCGGAAACTCCAAAGTATGTGCTTTTATGTTCAAGGGATACAGGGCTTGGTAAATCTTTCGTTGGCGGTCAACCGCCATTTTAAAGTCAGAGCTAATAGTCGGGTTATTTGATATCATTTCATAATTCTTCTCTTCATCTTGCCACTGCAAATAGTAGGCTTCTTTCCATCGCTCTTCTTTTAATAAAGTCAGAATTTCTGTCTTTTGAGTCGAAAGATTTTTTTGCCCGTCTAAAGTATTTTTAGCAATCTGGTATTCCTCCGAGCTGGTATCAGATATTTGGGAGAGTTTCTCTTCATATTCATTGATGATTCTCTCATCTTTTACAAGACTGGTTTCCAACTCGCTCTCCAAGCTGTGTGAGTTTGCAGTCCGACTATTTAAATAAAAGGTAACACCGAGTCCAGATACAAATAAAGCTAAGATAATCCAGTTTAAGCGACTTTTGAAAACTTTTTTCAATAAAAATAGACTAACATCTTTCATAAACTAAACCTCTTCTATTTGCCCCTGATGAATGGTTACTACTCTATCGCAGACATCAAGCAACTCTTCCTTATAGTGGGAACTTAAAAGAACCAGCTGTTCTTGTCTATCGATTTGTGCTAGCCTATCAAAAAACTTCTGTCGATAATACTCATCTAAGCCATTTGTAATCTCATCCATAAGCCAGCATTTCGCCTGACTGAGGAAATACATGGCAATCACCAAGCGTTGCTTCATGCCTAAGGAATACTTACGAATGGGAAGGCTGATATAGTCAGACATTTCCCAATAGGTAATTTCATCCCCCAAGTTCAGCCCTGACTTCCAGATGTTCTTCATCAGGCGAAGATAGTCCATCCCACTTAAGTTTCCATCCAGCCATTCAATGCTTTCATAATAAAATAAAGAAGGAGGGGCTACAATATTTCCACTACTTATAGGAATTAAATTGCTAATGGCGCGGAACAGTGTCGTCTTTCCAGAGCCATTGATAGCAAGAATACCATAAATCCTACCCTTTTCAAATGTAAAATCAACATCTTGTAAGATGACTTGTCGCGTTTTTAAGGTCACATGAGTAAGCTGCAACATATCTAGCCCTCCTTTTTATCACTCTTTAAGGATTAATAGCCTTCGCTGGAGTAGTTTATTACCTCATAACGATTGTAATTCCAACCACTATCAACTTTATATTCAGAATAGCTGTCATAACGATACCATAACAGGGGATTAATATAGTTATATCTCTGGCAATTCATACTAGACTTATTGTAGGTATTCCAATAATACCTATAACTTTTAGTGACTGTCAAAGCAGATACACTGGACAAAAAAAGACCAATAGATCATAAACTAACTAATTAAATGGTTTTTACTAATTTTTAATGGTTTTATATCATTAATATCGAAGGCGCTTTCATTATATCGTTTTTATCATTATTATGCAACAGATTTTTAGTTTATTTTACTAATATATAATATTTGTCCTTCCTATCGAACGCTTTCGATTTTCCAACTTTTCCACCCTTTAAAGCGTATAGCTCCTTGGTGGTCAGTTCGGTAAACTTTGCTATTGATACCTTCCAGTCGTGTCAAGGTTTCCTGATGGGGGAGTTTCGTTCGATTGTTCTTTCCAACTGAGATAAGAGTAATCTCTGGTTTGAGCTGTTGTAGAAATGCTGAACTTGATGATTGTTTAGAGCCATGTTGGCTAGCTTTCAAAACATCTACCTCTAGGTCAGGATAATGCTTCAGCACGTCCTTCTCTCCTTTTTCCTCCAAATTTCCTGTGAAAAGAAAATTTTTATCCAAGAGTTTTCCATACAGAACCAGGGAATCATCATAACCTCCATCTCCTATTTTCCTTGGAGATAGGAGTTCTAACTGACTTCCAAAAATTGGCAAGTTCTCTCCTGTTGTCACACTGCGCACCTTAGTTTGAGTTGCCTGTAGTTCTGCAACAAATTCCTTCTGTTTCAAACTGCCTTTGGACACTAAAATTTCGCCTACATGGAAAGCCTTGGCCACCTCCAACAAATCTCCAACATGCTCCTTGTCTGTGTTTGTCAAAACCAGCTGGTCAATCTTGGCTACTCCTCTACTTTTTAGATAAGGAATCAAGGTTCGCTGGGCATTGCTGGTCGTCGCCTTTTCTTGCCATTTTTCGATTTTCTTATCAGATTCTACCTTGCCACCGACATCTATGAGAATAGTTTTCCCAGTTACATCCCGTAAGAAAATACTTTCACCTTGCCCAACATCCAGCATGGTGATTTCATTTTCCAGCGGATGCTTGGTAAAGAAAAATAGACCTGTAATCAATAAGCTCAACACTGCTAGCCTTTTAATGTTTTTCCTCAAATCATAGACTAAAGCCAAGGAAATTAACAATAAGATTAAAAACCATGCATTGGGTTGTCCAAAGACAAGCGGTCTACTTGCCACCTGTGATACAAAGCGAATCATTCCCTCCAACCATTCAAAAATAAAATTCAGCTGAATGACTGGATGAAGAAAGGAAAGGGCAAATAAGATAGACAAGAGTGGTAAGAAGACCAAGTCAAAAAGAAAGGAAAAGACAAAGGTCAAAAGGATTGACCAAGGTTGAAATTCCGCAAAATAGAAGGATAGAATGGGCAATATTCCCAAGGAAATAACTAGACTTTCTCTGGCAATAGCCTTGAGCCCCTCCCCTTCTTTGCTGGTCATGGTCAAGATAAAAGCATAAGCGCAAGACAAAACTCCTCCTGCAGTCAGGAAAAAGTTGGGCATGATGATAAAGAGGACAAGCACCGTCAAGGCAAAATTATCCAAGCCCTTAACACCATGTTGAGCCAGTAGCTTCTGCAAGAGACTGCGAATG